>DAINRN010000058.1:5978-11425 GCA_036741815.1 Acidobacteriota bacterium | reverse complement strand
GCACGCGCGTGCAGTCGATCATCCGCGAGCTGCGCGGCGAGAAGATCGACATCGTGGAGTGGAGCGACGACCCCACCACCTTCGTGATCAAGGCCCTCTCCCCGGCCCACGTGAGCCGGGTCAGCATCCTCGACGAGGAGCAGCGGATCATGGAGGTCGTGGTCGAGGACAAGCAGCTCAGCCTGGCCATCGGCAAGAAGGGCCAGAACGTGCGGCTGGCGGCCAAGCTCGTGGGCTGGCGCATCGACATCAAGAGCGAGGAGGAGAAGCGCCAGGAGGTCGAGGCCGAGATGGCCCGCATGCAGCGGATCGTGGAGGAGCTGCGCAGCCTGGAGCACGTCGGCGACAAGACCATCCAGAAGCTCATCGACGCCGGCGTGGGCGGCCTGGCCCACCTGCTGGAGATGACGAACGACGAGATCTGCCAGATCGAGGGCATCGGGCCCAAGACCGCGGAGAAGATCCGCGCGGCGGCCGCCGACTCCAAGGTGATCTGGGACAAGCGGGACGCCGAAGAGGCGGCGCGCTTCGAGGCGGAACGGCTGGCGGCGGAGCAGGCGGCCGCCGAGGAAGAGGCCCGGCGCCTGGCCGAGGAGCAGGCGGCGGCCGAGGAAGCCGCGGCGGCCGAGGAGGCCGCGGCGACGGACGTGGTGGCGGCGCAGGGCGAAGAGCCTCCCGCCGCCGAAGAGGCGGGCGAGGGCGAAGCCGAGGTCGCGCCCGTGGCCGCGGGCAAGGGGTCGGGCGAGGGAGGGGAGCCGGATGCTGAACGTTAGGGTCTTCCAGCTCGCGAGGGATCTTGACCTTCCGAGCCAGGAAGTCATCGACCGGCTGAAGAAGCTCGGCGTGGACGTCAAGACCGCCTCCAGCTCGATAGACGAGGACACCGCGGACAAGCTCAAGCGCGCGCTGAAGATCGACGCCCTGACCTCGCGCAAGCGGCGTATCTACGGCAGCGAGGAGGACGAGGCCGAGCGGGAGCTCCAGGAGCAGGCCCAGGCCGCGAAGGTGGCCGCCGAGCGCGAGGCCCGCGAGCGGGCGGCCCTCGAGGCCGCGGCCGCGGCCGAGGCGCGCAAGGCGCGCAAGGGTCGCGGCGGCAAGGCGGAGAAGGAGGCCGAGGCGGCCCGGCCCGCGGCGGAGGAGCCGCCGCCGGCGCTCATCCATCCGCCGGGGGCGCCTCGGTTGGGGAAGAGCCGGCCCGTGGTGCCGGCCCCGCCTGCCGACGAAGAGGCCGTCGAGGATGTGGCGGAGCCCGAAGAGGCGCCAGCGCCCGCTCCGGTCCACGTCGCGGCGCCCCACGCCCCCGCGCCTGCGCCGGCGGCAGTGGCGCCTCTCGCCCATGTGCCCGTCCGTCCGCCCGCGCCCCGCGTGACCGGGCCGGTGCGTCCCATCGCGCCGCCGGGAGCGGTCGCGCCGCCGCCGGCCGCGGCCGCGGCCAGCGCGGCGGTGCCGCCGACCCCGCTGCGGACAGCGTCCGCCGGCGCCACCGGTATCGTGACCCCTCGGCCCGTCCGCCCGATCGCTCCGCCGCGGTCGGTGCCGCCGCCGCGGGCCATCGGCCCGCACCCGACGAGTCCCCACCCGGTGGCGGGCGGCGCGCTGCCGCGCTCGCCCCATCCGGTGGCACCGGGCCGGCCCGGCGCGCCCGGCCCGTTCCGCCCGGTCTCGCCCATTCCGGGTCGGCCGGCGCCGCCACCGACCTACCGCCCCGCCGGCAGGCCCGCGCCCAGGCGGCAGGAGCGCGGCGGGAGGACGATCGCCCCGCCGGTCAAGGATGAACGCCCGGCCTACACCGGCCCGCCCCGCAAGATCATGCTGACCGAAGGGGTCACGGTGAAGGAGCTGGGCGAGAAGATGGAGGACGTCAAGAGCCGCGACATCATCAAGGCCCTCATCTCGCGCGGCATCATGTCCACCCTGAACCAGACGCTCGACCCGGCGCTGGCCATCGAGATCTCGAAGGAATTCGGGTACGAGGCCACCATCCAGTCTTTCGAGGAAGAAGTGGTCCAGGAACAGACGGTGGAGTCGAAGCCCGAGGACCTGGTCCCGCGCGCGCCCGTGATCACGGTCATGGGCCACGTGGACCACGGCAAGACCTCGCTCCTCGACGCCATCCGGGAGACCAGCGTGGCCGCGGGCGAGGCCGGCGGCATCACCCAGCACATCGGTGCCTACCACGTGGACGTGGGGACGCGGAAGGTCGTCTTCCTCGACACCCCCGGCCACGAGGCCTTCACCCTCATGCGCGCGCGCGGGGCCAAGGTCACCGACATCGTGGTGCTGGTGGTGGCGGCCGACGACGGCGTGATGCCGCAGACGGTGGAGGCCATGGACCACGCGCGGGCCGCGGGCGTGCCCATCGTGGTGGCCGTGAACAAGATCGACAAGGCAGACGCCCAGCCCGACCGCGTGAAGCAGCAGCTCTCCGACCGCGGGCTCATGCCCGAGGAGTGGGGCGGTACCACCGTCTTCGTCAACGTCTCCGCCAAGAAGAAGCAGAACCTCGAGCAGCTCCTGGAGATGCTCCTGCTGGTGGCGGACCTGCAGGAGCTGAAGGCGAACCCCAAGAGGGCCGCGGTGGGAACCGTCCTCGAAGCCCGGCTGGACAAGGGCCGCGGGCCCGTGGCGACGATCCTGGTGCAGGACGGCTTCCTCAACATCGGGGATACCGTCGTGGCGGGCGCGGTGACGGGCAAGGTGCGGGCGCTGGTGGACGACCACGGCGACCGGCTCAAGTCCGCGGGTCCTTCCACCCCGGTCGAGATCCTCGGCCTGGGCGCGCTGCCCGAGCCCGGCGACCCGCTCCTGGTCGTGACCGACAGCCTGAAGGCGCAGTCCATCGTCGCCTTCCGCCAGCTCAAGCTCCGCGAGAAGGCGATGTCCGCCACCGCCAAGATCAAGCTTGAGGATCTGGGCCGCGCCATCGCCGAGGGCCAGCTCAAGGAGCTGCCCCTGGTGGTGAAGGCGGACGTGCAGGGCTCGGTGGAAGCGGTGAGCGACCAGCTCATGAAGATCCCCCAGGACAAGATCAAGCTGCGGATCATCCGCTCGGGCGCGGGCGCCATCACCGAGGGCGACGTGCTCCTGGCCGCGGCCTCCAACGCGGTCGTGATCGGCTTCAACGTCCGGCCGGAGCGCAAGGCCGCGGAGACCGCGGAGCGCGACAAGGTCGAGATGCGGCTCTACACCGTCATCTACGACGCGGTCGAGGACATCCGGAAGGCCCTGGAAGGCCTGCTGGAGCCAACCCTCAAGGAAGTGCGGCTGGGCGCGGCCGAGGTTCGCGAGGCCTTCCGCATCTCCAAGATCGGAACCATCGCCGGGTCCTACGTGACCGACGGCAAGGTGAACCGCAACGCCCAGGTCCGCCTGCTGCGCGACAACGTGGTCATCCACACGGGCAAGGTGTCGTCGCTTAAGCGGTTCAAGGACGACGCCAGCGAGGTCAAGGCGGGTTCGGAATGCGGTATCGGCATCGCGGGCTACAACGACATCAAGCCCGGCGACGTCATCGAGTTCTTCACCACGGAGAAGGTGAAGGAGACCTTGGCGTAGGCTCCCGGCCATCTTCAATCTCGGGGGGGCACTCGGGCCTGGCGGAACGAGCCCTCGCGGCCCCCCTGAAACCCCCATCACACCGCGGCACTACGTGCCGCGTTGCTCCTGACCGGCCCACGCTACCGGGCCCGCTCGGTTCCGCAGTAGCCTGACCCCGCATGATCGACCCCCGTCCCGTCGTTCTCGAGAGCGGCGGCCTCCGCCTCGAGCCGCTGACCGACGACCACCATCAGGCGCTCGCGGAGGCGTCCGCCGACGGCCGCCTGTGGGAGCTGTGGTTCACCGCGGTGCCGCCGCCGGACGGCATGCGGGCCTACGTCGCCTCCGCGCTCAAGGGGCAGGCGGACGGCCACATGCTCCCGTGGGTGGTACGCGACCTGGCCAGCGGCGCCGTCATCGGGTCCACGCGGTACCACGACATCGTCCGCGAGATTGACCGTGTGGAGATCGGGTACACCTGGTACACCGAGAGCCGCCAGCGGACGCACGTCAACACGACCTGCAAGCGCCTCCTCCTCGGCCACGCCTTCGAGACGCTGGGCTGCCGCGTAGTGGGGCTACGTACGGACAACTTCAACTTCCGCTCGCAGCGCGCCATCGAGGCCTTGGGCGCGAAGAAGGACGGGGTGATCCGGCACCACGCGCTGCGGCGCGACGGCACGGTGCGCGACACCGTGATCTACAGCATCCTGGCGGCCGAGTGGCCGGACGTACGGAGACATCTGGATCTGAGGCTGGCGAGACACAGCACCGGACAATAGGCCAGCTTCAATCTAAGAGGGGGGGCACTCGGGCCTGGCCGAACGAGCCCTCGCGACCGAAATCAATCTCAGGGGGGCACTTCGCGCGACGGCTAGATAACGCGCTCGCGACCCCCCTGAAACCCCCATCGTGTGGCGGCACTCCGTGCCGCCCCACTCCCGACCGGCTGTATGCTTCCTGCGATGGTGATTGGCCTCCTCATGCTCGAGCTGCATTTCCCCGGGGCGCGGTCGCTCAAGGACAAGCGCCAGGCCCTGCGCAGCCTGGAGACCCGCGTGCGCAACCGTTTCAACGTCTCCCTGGCCGAGGTGGAGCATCAGGACCTCTGGCAGCGGGCGCGGCTGGCGGTGGTCTCGGTGAACACCGACCACGCCCACCTGGAGTCCACGCTCTCGAGCGTGACCGGCGAGGCGGAGCGCGCCCGCGACATACAGGTCCTGGACGCGCACACCGAGATCCTGTGAGCACGCGCCGGAACGAGCGGCTGGCCGAGGAGATCCGGGAGGACGTGGCCCGGATCGTGGGGCAGCTCAAGGACCCCCGCATCGGTTTCGTGACCGTGACCCGCGTGGAGCTCACGCCCGACCTCCGGACCGCCCACGTCTACATCGGCATCCTGGGCGGCGGGCCCGACCGCGAGAAGACGCTTGTCGGCCTGCGCCAGGCGGCGGGCTTCGTCCGCCGCGAGCTCGGCCGCCGGCTCCACGTGCGGCACACCCCGGAGATCGCGTTCCACTACGACGAGGGCCTGGACGCCACCGAGCGGGTCGCCCGCCTGCTGGACGAGGTCCGGCCCCCGGGGCACGCACCGGAGGAGGAGGACGGCGAGTGACCGCGGCGTGCTGAGCGGCGTCCTGGTGGTCGACAAGCCCGCCGGCCCGACGTCGCACGACGTGGTGGACCGCGTCCGCCGCGTCCTGGGCGAGACGCGCGCGGGTCACACGGGCACGCTCGATCCCTTCGCGACGGGCGTGCTGCCCGTTTGCGTGGGGAAGGCGACCCGCCTCGTGCGGTTCCTGGCCGAGGGAGAGAAGGTCTACCGGGCCACCGTCCGGCTGGGGTTCGCCACCACCACCGACGACGCGCTCGGCGAGCCCCTGGGACCGCCGCGGGAGGCCCAGCTCGAC
>DAINRN010000058.1:2200-5968 GCA_036741815.1 Acidobacteriota bacterium | reverse complement strand
GTGAGGTCGAAGACGCCCGCGAGGCGGATGAGCTGGACGCGGTCCGACGCGCCGCCCGCGGGCTGACGGGCGACCTCCAGCAGGTCCCGCCCGCGTACTCCGCGAAGCGCGTGGGTGGCCGGCGCCTGTACGACCTGGCACGCCAGGGTGTGGTGGTGGAGCGTACGGCGTCGACGGTGACGGTCCATTCCCTCGAGGTCGTGGCGGTCTCGGGCGGGCAGGTGGACCTCGAGGTCCGTTGCTCTCCGGGCACGTACGTGCGCGCGCTGGCCCGGGACCTCGGGGACGCCCTGGAGGTCGGCGGCCACCTCACGGCCCTGCGCCGGACGCGCAGCGGATCTTTCGGGATCGAGGCCGCGCTCGCGTGGGACGACCTGCCGGGACGGGGCCGCGAAAGCCTGCTGCCGTTGTCCCGCCTGCTGGGCGAGATGCCGGCGGCTCGCGTGGACGCGCGTGGCGCCGAGGCGCTCCGGCACGGGCGCGACCTCGCCGCGGACTCCGTCGTGGCCGGCTTCCCGCAGGGAGAGCCGCCCCCGCGCCTGCGCGTGATGGACGAGTCGGGGGAGACGCTCCTCGCGCTGGCCGTCCCGCGTGGCTTCGGCCCCGCGGTAGAGGGTCTGCCCGCCTCGCCTGTGCTGCACCCGGATGTCGTGCTCAGCGAGTAGCGGCCGCGCCGAGACGGATACAATCCGATAAGGTGTGGGGTTCAGCCTCTGGTGCGAAACCGAGCAGGACATCGACGCCCTGGCTGCGCGCATCACGGCCGCGGGCGGGACGCTGGCCTCGGGGCCGAGCGACGAGCCCGGGTTGGGCTGAGGGGCGGCGCTCACCGTCCCGAGACGTTCGCGTCGTAGACCGCGCGCGCGACGTCGGCGATCAGCTTCTCCTGGGCCTCGAGGGGCCGCTTCGACCCGGTGACCAGCACGGCCAGGGCCAGATGGCTTCCGTCGGGGAGCGTGACGATCCCGACGTCGTTCGTGGCCGAGGCCCCGGGACCGCTGCCCGTCTTGTCCAGGACGGGCGTCCCCGCGGGAACCCCGGCCCGTATCCGCTGCAACCCCGTGGTGGCGGCGGCCATGGAGCCGAAGAGCGTCTGTCGGCTGTCGGCCCGGAGGATCTCGCCCTTCTGGAGGCGGGAGAGCAGGCGCGCGAGGTCGAGCGCGGAGGCGGTGTTCGGGTGGGGACGGCCGTGGGCGGCCAGGAACTCGCGGACGGTCTGGCGGATGATGATCCCCTGTACGCCGAGCCCGGCCAGCCGGCGGGTGACGGCGCCCGGGCCGCCGGCAAGCTCCATCAGCTTGTCGCACGAGGTGTTGTCGCTGCGCGCGATGCAGAGGTCCAGCAGCTCCCCGATCGTCCGCTCCGTCGGCGCTGTCCACAACGCCGTGTTCTCCGCCGCGCCGGGGACCACCTCCGCCGGGGTGATGCGCACCTTCTGGTCCAACCGCAGCCGGCCCTCCTCGACGAGGTTCAGGACGGCGATGGCCAGCGGTAGCTTGAACACGCTGTAGAGAGGCAGCGCGCGATCGCCCTCGGCCTCGACCGTCCGTCCCGTCTCCACGTGGACGGCGGCCAGCCCCACGGTGCCGCCCACGGAGCGAGAGCGCGCGGCAGCTGCTCCACCAGCCGCGCATCGCTCGCTGGCGCAGGCGATGGCGATGACCCCGGGGACGCCGCTACGGCGCTGAGGCCTACCGCAATCGCCACGGCGACGACGAGGCTCGGCCTCGCGGTCATCATGCCCCGCCACCTCCCCCTTCGATTCTACCGATAGAATCCCGTACCCTCCGCGAGAACGGCATGCGAGTGACATGGAGACCGTAAGGGAGCTGCCGCGCAGGCTCGGGCTGCTGGACTCCCTGGCCATCGTTGTCGGCATCGTCATCGGCGGGGGGATCTTCCTGGTCCCGAACCTGGTCGCGCGGAACCTGTCTTCCACCCCTGCCATCCTTTCCGTCTGGATCCTCGCCGGCGTGACGTCCTTCTTCGGCGCCCTGGCCTGCGCCGAGCTCGGGGCCGCTTTCCCGTCCACGGGCGGCCAGTACGTATTCCTGCGCGAGGTGTACGGCCCGATGGCGGGCTTCCTGTGCGGCTGGTCGATGTTCCTGGTGGCCCGCACCGCCCAGGTGGCGTGGCTGGCGGTGACCCTCGCGCTGTACGTCTCGTATTTCGTTCCCCTGGGTGCGGCCGCCTCCAAGCTCGTCGGGGTGGCGGCCATCGTCGTGTTCGCGGCCGTCAATTACCGCGGCGTCTCCGCAGGCGCGCTGGTGCAGAAGGGCTTCACGCTCGCCAAGGTGGCCGGATTGCTGATCATCATCGGCAGCGCCCTGTTCTTCCGCGGCCAGGCGCACCCCCCGGTCGCCGCCGCCGCGCCGCCGTTCTCGTTGAGCCACTTCGGCGTCGCGCTCATCGCGTGCATGCTGGCCTACGACGGCTGGGTGCAGGTGACCTACGTGGCCGGCGAGATCCGGAACCCGGAGCGGAACATCCTGCTCGCGCTTGCGGGCGGTGTGGCCGCGTGCATGGCCGTCTACCTCCTGGCGAACGTGGCCTACCTGCAGGTGCTCTCGATAGGCGAGATCGCGGCCAGCGACCACGTCGGCGCCACCGCGGCCGAGCGGGTCCTGGGATCCGGAGGGGGCACGCTGGTGGCCGCGATCGTCTTGATGTCGATCATCGGGACGCTGAACGGCTGCTTCCTGACCAGCCCGCGGGTGTACTTCGCGCAGGCCCGCGACGGCCTCTTCTTCTCGAGGTTCGGCGAGGTCCACGAGCACTTCCAGACTCCGGCGTTTTCCATTGTGGCCCAGGCGCTCTGGGCCATCGTGCTCGTCCTGAGCGGGACCTATGAAACGCTGGCGGAGTACGCGATGTTCGCCCTGTGGATCTTCTACGGCCTGATGGTGCTGGGCGTCATCCTGCTTCGCGTCAAGAGGCCGGGCCTCTCCAGGCCGTATCGGATGTGGGGGTACCCCGTGACCCCCCTCCTCTTCCTGGCGGTCACGGCGTATTTCCTGGGCAACACGCTCTTGACCCGGCCCGGGCCGTCGCTCGCGGGGCTGGCGCTGATCGCCACCGGCGTGCCCGTCTACTTCTTCTGGCGCAGGTCCTTCCGGCCGGCGGCTGAAGCCAGGAGCCCCGGGGGCTTGTCAGGGAGCGATTAGGAAGCAGCGGGCCTCCGCCTCCACATGGACCGGCTCGAGGACCGCCGTGTCGAAGCGCACCCGGTCGGGCCCGTACAGGCACACGAAGCGCGCGCCGAGGCTTTGCGCGATGGACCGGGCCTCGGTGACGTCGGTGGTGCGGAAGAACCGGAACACGGTCTCGTGGCGGCGCTCCAGGTCCTCGCGCGTCGCGAACTGCGTGAGGTACGGCGTGAAGCGCTCGTAGGGGACGCGGCGGCCGATCAGGATGACGGGCGCGGGCGGGAAGCGCGCGCCCGGGCGCTGCATGACGACGTCGCCGGGGCGGCTGGCCCGCTCCAGGTCCGCCATGGCCCGGACCATGGGCGCGGGCAGCGGATCGGGGGGCTCCGTCGCCTTGCGGATCACGAACTGGGCGGTGGACGGGAGGGCCAGCGCGGCGCAGAGCGCGGCGACCAGGAGCGGCCGGTACGCAGCGGCCAGGCTCAAAAGGGCGGGCACCGCGAAGATCCACAGCAAGGGGCCGCCCTGCTCGACCACGTAGGCCGCGTCGTTGACGACGCGCTGGCCGGGCAGCATCTCCGGCGCCGAGACGCGGAAGAGCAGGCCGAGTGGCCACGCCGTC
>DAINRN010000058.1:0-2190 GCA_036741815.1 Acidobacteriota bacterium | reverse complement strand
AGCATCAGGAAGTCCCTCTTTCCGGTGTCATGCGGAGGGCTGTTTGCGCAGCGCCTCCGCGCTCTATTTTACGCCTCTTTGCGCTTAACCACGAGCGCCCTCCAGCGGCGCCGGGCAGGCCCGCGACCCGGAGCCCCAGCGAGGCGAGGACCCACAACCCGGCCCAGGCCGCGAGCGCGGCGCCGCCCAGCGGCGGGAGCCCGAGGCTCTCGCGCGTGATCCGGACGAGGTCCAGCGGCGCCAGGGACACGTCCACGGTGCGCCCGCCGGTTCCGAGGACGAGGAGGGCGGTGGCGACGGCGCACGGCACTCCGACCGCGATCGTTCCCGCCCGGCGCCCCCGCGGGGCCAGCGCCGCGGCGACAGCCAGACCGAGCAGCAGGTGCGCCCCCAGGAACACCTTGAAGAACGGGACGGCGAACGCCAAAGCCGCCGCCAGCGCGAGCCAGCCGCGGCCCTCGCCCGACTCGTACCGCGACAACGCGACGAGGGCGGCGAGCAGGATCGCGAGCGCGGGTACCACTGGATTGGCCAGAGCCAGCGAGATGAGGACATTCCCGCGCAAGAGGTCCGGCCACCACGTCAGCCAGGGATCGGGAGCGAAAATGAACGCCAGGTCGGTGGCCAGCAGCGTCCAGGGCAGGATGGCCAACGCGGGCCGGCCCAGCTTGGCGCGGCGGCCGTACCCGCGAAGGGCCAGCAAGAGAGCCGCCGCGCCGAGTGTGACGTCGAAGCGGCTGATGGAATCGTAGGGGTCCACCCGCGCCCAACGAAGGGCTGCGGCGCGGACGAGGTCGGCGCCGAGGTGGTAGCCGACGGGGAAGCCGGAGACCCCCGGGAGCTGCGGCGGATAGCCGATCGTCAGCTCGCGCGACAGGCCGACGTGGAACGCGGTGTCGTACGGGACGAGGGGATCGAGCAGGAACTCGCCGCCCGCGGAAAGCCGGTTCCAGGGGTACTGCGTGGCCGCGAGCAGCAGGACGATCGCGGCGAGGGGCGCGGCCGCTCCCCGCAGCCCCGGTCCCTCGGCGCGGGCCCAGGGGAAGAGGGGCAAGAGAAGGGAAAGGTCCAGGACCAGGATCAGGGCGGGGAAGATCCACGGCGCGCCGGTCACGAGCGACAGCCAGTAACCGGCGGCGACGGTCGCGACACCGACGGGGATCACGAGCGCGCGATCGAACGGCACGCGGACGAGCCTCTGGATCGCGATCCCCGGTCCGGCGATGGCGGCCGCAGCGAACGCGAGGTAGAGCAGAATGCCTCTTAACATCTTGTCCGTGAATGAATTAAGGGCGGCGAATCCTAGCGGACGCGTGGCCCGGTGTCAACGGAGCGCGCGGGTCCACGTTTTACACCGTCACGCGAGACGTGTTAAGATCGTCGCTTGTATATGAAAGAGAGATCGAGGAGGTAGGCGGGTGACCCTCAGCAAGGATCAGAAGACCAAGGTCATCACGGGGTATCAGACCCACGCGTCTGATACGGGCTCACCCGAAGTCCAGATCGCCATCCTGAGCGAGCGCATCGGCTACCTGACGGAGCATTTCAAGAGCCACGCCAAGGACCACCACTCGCGGCGGGGCCTCATGATGCTGGTGGGCCAGAGACGGCGCCTGCTGGACTATCTCAAGAGCAAGGACGTCAAGCGGTACCGCGGCCTCATCGAGAAGCTCGGCATCCGCAAGTAGCGTCCCCAACCGACCGGACTCTCCTCATAGCGCGACGCAGAGCGGGCCGCGAGGCCCCGGGTCGATTGGCTACGGACACGAGCATCAAAAAAGCGGCGAGCGCCGGCTGCATCCAGCCCAGGCCCGACGTCCGCGCGTTCGCGCCCACACGGCGCGGCGCCGGCCCCGGGGTGGACGCACCGCGCGCCTTGGCGGCGGAGGGAGAGAGATGGCGAGCGTGAAAGAGGCGACGGCGGTGGGGCGGGCCGAGATGCCCCTGGGACGGTTCACCCTGTCCATCGAGACGGGGCGCATGGCCAGGCAGGCCGACGGGGCGGTGGTGGTGCGGCTGGGGGACACGGTCATCCTGGCCACTGCGGTCGCGCAAAGGGAGCCGCGGCTCGGCGTCGATTTCCTGCCCCTGACCGTGGACTACCGCGAGAACACATACGCCGGTGGCAAGATCCCGGGCGGGTTCTTCAAGCGCGAGGGCCGGCCCAACGAGAAGGAGATCCTGACCTCG
>DAINRN010000057.1:10170-11449 GCA_036741815.1 Acidobacteriota bacterium | reverse complement strand
ACCGGCTCACGATGACGCTGTCGCCGCCGCTGCTGTCGATGATGACGGACGCGCTGCTCGTCGAGCGCTACCACCGCTACCTCGACCGCCTTCTCACCCTCGCCGAGAAGGAGGTCGACCGCACGTCCCGCGAGGACGCGCGCTTCACCGACGTGGCGCGTTTCTACGTCACCGAGCTCGGCGACGTGCGCCGGATCTTCCGCGAGCAGTACGGATCGAACCTCGTGGCGGCCTTCGGCAAGCACCGCGACGCGGGGAAGCTCGAGATCATCACCTGCGGCGCCACGCACGGGTTCTTCCCCCTCATGGACACCGTGCCCCAGGCCGTGCGGGCCCAGGTGCAGGTCGCCTCCGCACACTACCGGGGGCTCCTCGGCCGGAACCCGATGGGCATCTGGCTGCCAGAGTGCGGGTACATGCCCGGCCAGGAACGTTTCCTCGTCGAGGCGGGGCTGCGCTACTCGTTCCTCGAGTCCCACGGGCTGACCGACGCCGACCCCCGTCCCAACCACGGCGTGCTGGCGCCCATCATCTCGCCGGGGGGGATCGCGTTTTTCGGCCGTGACATGGAATCGTCGCGGCAGGTGTGGAGCGCGGAGTCGGGCTACCCGGGCGACTACGACTACCGCGAGTTCTACAAGGACATCGGCTGGGAGCTTCCCCTCGACTACCTCGGTGACCTGGCGCCCGACGGCCTGCGCAAGAACGTGGGCATCAAGTACTACCGCGTGACGGGCAAGGTCGGCCTGGGGGAGAAGCAGCCCTACGACCGGCCGCGGGCGCTGGAGAAGGCTGCGCTGCACGCCGGCCATTTCCTGGAAAACCGGCAGCGCCAGGTGCAGGCCCACGCCGGATCCATGAAGCAGCCGCCGCTGGTCGTCAGCCCCTACGACGCGGAGCTCTTCGGCCACTGGTGGTTCGAGGGGCCGGACTTCCTGAACTACCTCTTCCGCAAGATGCACTTCGACCAGGACGTCATCAAGCCCATCACTCCTTCGGAGTTCCTCGAGCGGCATCCCCACCTCGAGGTGGCGCAGCCGCCTTTCTCGACCTGGGGCGCGAAGGGGTACGCCGAGGTCTGGCTCAACCCGGGCAACGACTGGATCTACCCGCACCTCGACATGGCGGCGGAGCGGATGGTGGAGCTGGCCCGCCGGTTCCAGGCACCCGACGACCTGCAGCGGCGGGCGCTGAACCAGGCGGCGCGGGAGCTGCTCCTGGCCCAGGCGTCGGACTGGGCCTTCATCATGAAGACGGGCACCACCGTGGAGTACGCCAA
>DAINRN010000057.1:9742-10160 GCA_036741815.1 Acidobacteriota bacterium | reverse complement strand
AGCGCACGCGCGACCACATCGCGCGCTTCACGTATCTCTATCGGGCGCTCGTGGGCGAGGTGATGCTCGAGGAGCCGATCGTGCGCGAGTTCGAGGGCCGCGACAACATCTTTCCGGACATCGACTATCGTATCTACACCTAGCAATGCCCCTGAGGCGCGCGGCGGTGGCAGGGAGCTGGTACCCGGGAGACGCGCCCTCGCTGGCCGCGGAGGTGGAGGGTTACCTGGACGCGGTGCCTCCCCTCGACCTGCCCGGGCCCTTGCTGGCGCTCATCAGCCCCCACGCCGGGCTGCGCTACTCGGGGCCCGTCGCCGCGCACGGGTATTCGTTCCTGCGCGGGATGTCGGGGCTGACCGCGGTCGTGGTCGGCCCGTCGCACCGCGCCGCCTTCGACGGGGTGAGCGTCTTCGCCCAC
>DAINRN010000057.1:8703-9732 GCA_036741815.1 Acidobacteriota bacterium | reverse complement strand
GGAGGAGTCCGAGGACCACCTCCGGCCCCAGGTGCTGCCCGTGGACGAGGTGGCGGCCCGCGCCCTGGTCGACGCCGACCCGCGCATCCGCGACTTCGCGAGCCCGCACCGTGAGGAGCACTCGCTGGAGATGCAGCTGCCGTTCCTGCAGCACCTCGTCCCCGGCCTGCGCGTCGTGCCCGTGCTCATGGGCGGCCAGTCCCGCGGCGAGGTGGACGTGCTCGCGCGGGCCCTGGCGCGGGTGCTGCCCGGGCGCGACGCCCTGATGGTCGCCTCGAGCGACCTGAGCCACTACCATCCGGCCCCCGTCGCGCAGGAGATGGATTCGCACGTGCTGGCCGACATCGCGCGCTTCGACCCCGAGGGCCTGATGGACCGGCTCGAGTCGTCTCCCGGCCACGCCTGCGGAGGCGGGCCCGTGGTGGCGGTCATGAAGGCGGCCCGCGCCCTGGGGGCGGACCGCGCCATCGTGCTGCGATACGGCGACAGCGGCGACGCGGGGGAGCACGACAAGCGGCGCGTCGTGGGCTACGTGTCGGCCGCGCTCTCGAAGGCGACCGAGTGAGCCTCGAGCTCTCGCCCGCCGCTCGCAGGCAGATCCTCGAAGTGGCGCGCCGGGCGCTGCGCGCCCGGGTCCTGGGCGAGAGGTTCCTGCCCGACGAGGGCGAGGCCGAGCTGCGGCGGCCCGCCGGGGCGTTCGTGACCGTCCGGCGGCGCGAGGACCGCGAGCTGCGCGCCTGCGTGGGCCGGATCGACCCCTCCCGGCCGCTGATCGAGGCGGTGGCGATGGCGGCGTCCGCCGCCGCCGCCGAGGACCGCCGTTTCGATCCGCTGACCGTCGAGGAGCTTCCCCTCCTGTCCGTCGAGGTCTCGGCGCTCGGTCCGCTCTTCGAGGTCCTGCCTGGCTCGATCGAAGTCGGGGTCCACGGCAGGGACGATCGCATTCGCCACCAGCCAGTCAAAGTACGCGCCTTGGCCGGCGCGGCGCGCCCAGTCATCAACACCCCAGGCCCGATCGGCGTTGGTATC
>DAINRN010000057.1:0-8693 GCA_036741815.1 Acidobacteriota bacterium | reverse complement strand
GGGGTCCACGGTGTCCTGGTGAGGAGCGGCGGCCGCACCGGCCTGCTCCTGCCGCAGGTGGCGGTCGAGCACCGCTGGGCGCCCGAGACCTTCCTGGAGCACGCCTGCCGGAAGGCGGGGCTGCCGCCGGACGCCTGGCGCGGCCCAGGCTGCCAGATCCGCGCCTTCACGGCCACGCTGATCAGCGAGGAGGACTGAGGCAGCCGTCGGACGCGGACTCCATACGGGTCGTGGTTGTGTATCCTCTCCGCGGTGGTCTGAATGGCCCTTTCTCCGGGAGCCAGCGTTGGACCGTACCGAGTGCTGGGTGCCCTCGGCGCGGGAGGCATGGGCGAGGTGTACCGGGCCCGCGACACGCGCATCGGACGCGACGTGGCTCTCAAGGTCCTGCCGGAGTCCTACGCCAGCGACCCGGACCGGTTGCGCCGCTTCGAGCACGAGGCACGCACCGTGGGTGCGCTCAGCCACCCGAACCTGCTCGTCCTGTTCGACGTGGGGACGCATGACGGCGCGCCTTACCTGGTCTCGGAGCTGCTCGAGGGGACCACCCTGAGAGAGCTGCTCGGCCGGGGGCGGTTGGCGGTCCGCAAGGCCGTCGACTATGGCGCGCAGGTGGCGCGAGGGCTGGCCGCGGCGCACGACCAGGGCATCGTCCACCGCGACCTGAAGCCGGAGAACCTGCTGGTGACGCCGGACGGCCGGGTGAAGATCCTCGACTTCGGTCTGGCGCGCGTGCTCACGCCTGAGGCCGGATCCGATGTCAGCGTGGCCACTCGTTCCGAGACCGAGCCCGGCGTTGTGCTTGGGACCCGCGGCTACATGGCGCCGGAGCAGGTGCGCGGGCACCGGGCGGACCATCGCGCAGACATCTTCGCCTTCGGCGCCGTGCTCTACGAAATGCTCACCGGCCGCCGCGCCTTCTCGGGCGCGACGCCGGCCGACACCCTGGCCGCCATCCTGCACGCGGAGCCACCCGAGCTGTCGGGAACGGGCCTGGCGGTGCCGCCCGGCCTGGAGCGGAGCCTGAAGCGGTGCCTGGAGAAGAGCCCTACCGAGCGCTTTCAGTCGGCGCGCGATCTCGCCTTCGCCCTCGAGTCCCTATCGGGTTCGGGAGGCGCGGCGGACGCTCGTGCCCATGGCTCGCGCCCGGCCCGCTCGATGAAGGCAGTCGCGGTGGCCACCGCCGTGATTGCCGTCCTCGCCGCTCTGGTGGGGGCCTACGGCTCCTCCCGTCTGCGCAGGGCGCCGGCGCCGGACCAACCGACCTTCCACCAGCTCACCTTTCGTCAGGGCGCCATCCATCGCGCGAGGTTTGGCCCCGACGCGCAGACCATCTTCTACACCGCACACTGGAGTGGCGGAGACGACGATGTCTACTTCACCCGTCAAGGGAACCCCGAAGGCCGTGGCTTGGGCCTTCAGGACGCCGTCCTGCTCTCGGTGTCCGCCACGGGAGAGCTGGCACTCCTCCTGCGGGCGAGCAGCTGGGAGAAGAGGACGCTGGCGCGCCTCTCGTTCCCGGGGGGCGCGCCGCGTGAGCTCGTGGCCGGGGTCTCGGACGCGGACTGGGCGCCCGACGGCCGGAGCCTGGCCATCGTGCGCGGGGGGACCCGGCTCGAGTTCCCGCCCGAGAAGGTGCTCTACACCTCCGGAGCGGGGCTGGGGCTTCTGCGCTTCGCACCCCAGGGAGACCGGCTCGCGTTCGTCGAGCCAAGCGCCGAATCCGGTGCCCGTGCGTCATCGACGATCTGGACCATCGACCTCGAGGGCAGGAGAACCCCGCTCTTCACCGGATTCATGGATCTCGATGACGGCCTGGCCTGGGCGCCGGGAGGCAGCGAGCTGTGGTTCACGTGTCGACCCGAGGCGGGGGAGGGAAGCGTCCTGCGCGCCGTCGACCGGGCAGGAAGGGTTCGCGACGTTCGGACGTTCGACGGCTGGGCCACCCTCGACGACATCGCGCCCAACGGCGACGCGCTCCTGAAGCGCGACCTTTTCCAGAAGGGGATCGTGGTCATCGACCGTAATGGCAATCAGAAAGACCTGACCTGGCTGAACCGTTCGGCCATCGCCGACATCTCCGAGGACGGGAAGACCATCGTCTTCACCGATCTCGTGCAGGAGTCGCCGTTCGTCTACCTGCGCCGGACCGATTCCCCCGACGCCGTCCGGCTGGGGGAAGGGACGGCCAAGGGCCTCTCACCTGACGGAAGTCTCGTTCTCGGCGTGACCAAGGAGAGCTTCGTCCTCTACCCGGTGGGTGCGGGGCAGGCCCGCGTGATCCCCTTGACGGGCGTGGCCCCGCCCTACGACATCCACTGGGCGATGTGGTACCCCGACGGCAAGCGGCTGCTCGTCAGCATCAAGTTCCCCAAGGCAGGTTCCCGATCGCGGCTTTATGTCTTCGACCTGCAGACGGGCCGGCTCGATCCGCTCTCGCCCGAGGACCAGAGCGTCGGGGTCTCGATGACGCATCCCTTCTCGCCCGATGCCAAGCGTGTCCTGGCCTCGGACGACGTGGAGGGATACGGCCTCTACTCGCTGGGGAGCCGCGTTCTCGAGCGGATCGGCTTGTCCGCGGACGACGTGCCCATCCGCTGGAGCACGGACGCGCGCTACATCTTCTACCGATCGATGGCGGACCAGCGACGGATCTACCGGCTGGACCTCAACACCCGTCGGCCCGAACTCTGGCGGGAGCTGCCACGCATCGACGCCCTGACCCAGGTATCGTGGGTCGTCACCAGCGGAGACGGAAAGGCCATCGCCTACAGCTATAACCGGCAGCAGGGCGACTTGTACCTGTTCAAGGGCCTGCGGTAGAACTCCGCGCTCAGAAGGAGACCTTTGCCCCCACGACCATGCGCCGAGGGGCGATGAAGCCGGCGGGCCTCCCGAAGTTGGGCGCAGTCCCGATCTGGCTTTCCACCCACTCGTAGGCGTCGTCGTTGAACGCGTTCAGCACATCGGCGAAGAATGCCAGCCGTGTGCGCCCGGCCAGGCGCATCTGCTTCTGCACGCGCAGATCGAGGAGGTTCTGGCTCGGCAAGAGTCGCCCTCCGTCGATCCGCTCCGCCAGGATGGTGGTGAACAGCCCGAGATCCTCGACGCGCACCTTGCGCGCCCAGGGCCGTCCGGATTGCCAGGTGTAGCTGGCGGCGACCAGGGTGCCCTTGGGGAGCTCGACCAGGAGCTGCGACTTGAATGTGGTGGTCCGATCGCCGATCAACGCCCCGTCCGTGTTCACGAAGTCGTTCGGATTCTGGCCAAACCGGTCGGCCACCCCCGTTTGGCTGGTTCCCGGCGGCCGGGTGCTGGAGCCGATTCGTCCCTTCGCGCTGCCCACGGTCAAGGAGGACGAGAGCTGCCAGCCACGGGCCATGCGCTTGGTTGCCTGCAGGACGATGCCCGTGAACCGCGTGAACAGTCCCTCCGGGTTGGTGAGCAGGAACTCGCGCGCGGAGGGGTCGCCGACGAGCCGCCAGACCTGGATCGGCCGGCCGGTGGCGTCTTGTCCCTGGTCGTCCCGGTAGACCACGGGTTCGTACTGTCCGGTGATATCGCGCCAGCCCCCGTAGCCCGTGCCTCGTTTGTGGGTGCCGGTCAGGGCCACCGCGAAGTCCGGGAACACCTCGCGCTCGAAGCCGAGCAGGAACTGATCCGTGTGCGAGCCGCGGTAGCCCGGGTCCACGCGGCGCACCTCGGGATTGACTGCCACGAGGCTCTCCGGCTGGAGCGCGCCGGCCGCGAAGTCCCAGGTGCCGATGAAGAGCGGGCTGATGGACGGCACCGCCTCGACGAATTCGCTGGTCACGACCCCGCGGTGATAACGGCCGTAGTGGCCGCGCAAGACGCTGCGGCCGTCCGCGGTGGCCTTCCAGACGAGGCCGATCCGTGGCGAAACACTGTCCCAGCTGAAGAGGTTGTTGTTACCGGGCGTGGATCGTCCGGTTTCGTTCGCGGATGCGTCCAGGATGGGATAGGACCGGTACAAGGCTCGGCTGTGGTCGGAGCGCAGGCCGGCGTTGACCGTCAGCCGGGAACCCACCTGGAAGGAATCGTCGGCGTGGACGCCGACCGCCACGACCTCGCCGCCGTAACGGAAAGGCAGTTGCGTATAGCCGTAGCCTTGCTGCTCTCCGTCCGCCGCCCTATAAGTGTAGACGTAGTCGTTGTAGGCCTGGACGCCCTCCCTCCCGCCTTCGTAGTACTGGACGCCGAACCGGAAGTCATGACCGCTCCCCAGGAAGTCGTCGGCGAAATGGGAGATCTTGCCCGACAGCGACGTCTTCCAGATCTCGGCGTCGTGCCAGCCGTAGATGCCGCCGCTGACCTGCCCGCTGTCAAAATCGTAGAAGCGGGGGGCGATCCGCGGGCCGCCGTCGAGGGGGTCGATGTGCTCGTCGCCGTAGAACCCCGAGTAACGGGCTTCGAGTACCGTCCGATCCGAGATCGTGGAGGTGAAGGTCAGGTTGGGGGTAGGGACCCGGCCGTAGCCGACGTCGACGGCGGAAGCCGCGACGTTGACGGCGGGGAACGACAGCCGGTACGCCTCGTCGTGGTAGGCGAGCATCAGACGATTGCGGGCGTCGATCTGCCAGTTGAGCTTGGCGAAGACGCGGTCTTCCTCGAACAGCTCGGGGAAACGCGGATCGGTTCCGGAAGGTGAGGCCCTGTCGCGTTGGTATTGATAGGAGGCGAAGAACCAGAGCTTGTCTTTGAGGACGGGCCCGGAGAGCTGCAGCGTCAGGTCCCGGTACGCGTCCCGCTGATAGGGGAGCCCGCCGTCCTCGTCGTCGCCGGTGTTCCGCCCGGTTAGACCCTGGTGCTGGTAGTAGAAGTTCGCATCGCCGTGGAACGTGTTCGTACCCTGGCGGGTGATGACGTTGAACACGGCGCCCTGGAGGTTGCCGTACTCGGCGGGGGCGCCCAGGGTCACGACCTCCACCTCGCCCACGGCGTCGACGTTGGGCCACGGCCAGGACGCGCCCGTGGACGGCGCGGTGAAGTCGGTTCCATCGAGCAGGTACACGTTTTCGTTGCTGTTGGAGCCCAGGGCCGTGGAGCGGCCGCTCGTCGACGTCTCCTGGTTGACGCCGGGCGCGGCGTAGACGAGGTCGAAGAAGGTGACGCGCCGCCCGGGGGCGTTGCGGACCCAGTCCTGGTCGTAATGGGCGCCGACCTTGTTCGACCGTGTGTCCACGAGCGGGCCCTCGCCCGTCACCGTGACCTCCTCCGCGAGTCCCTGCCGCTGCATTGTGACGTCCAGCTGTTGGGACGCGCCCAACTGCACGCGCACGCCCCGATGATGCAGAGTCAGGAAACCGGGCGCGGTGAAGGTGACGGCGTAGATGCTCGGCGGCAGGGCAGGGAAGCGGTAGCGGCCGTGGTCGTCGGTGCTCACGGTTGGGCGGCTGGGGACGTGCGCACCCGTGAGGCCGACCGTGACCGCCGGCAGCGCGCCTCCCGTCTCGTCCGTGACCGTCCCCGCCAGGTCGCCGGTCGTGGTCTGCGTATGAGCGGGCCTGGCCGCGGTGGCCGCCAGGAGACACCCCATCAGCACGAGGGTGCCGCGCATCGACGGAACTCTACGCCGTAGGCTCAGGGGACACAACCGATTCGCCGCGGCGTGGTCAGTAACAGCGGCCCAGGACCCGGTCCGTGATTTCCGCGCTGGAGGGCGGATTCTCGCCGAGGCCCAGTGCGTGCAGCTCCTCGTGGATCAAGATCGCCGTGGCCAGGCGAAGCTCTTGAAGCGCGATCTCGGCGAAATTCGCCACGCAGACGAGGATCACCAGCTCGCCCGGCTGCGTCACGGCGAAGATGTGTTTCTGGTGGCAGCGGGGGTGCGCGCTGCCGTCATAGAAGAGCAGCGAGGCCAGATACTCCCTGCCGGTTTGCCCCGAGTCCGCCAGGGCTTGCTGCAGCGGCCGTCCGGCCCGGTCCCGGAAGTCCGAAAAGATCCGCTGGCAGCCAGGCTCAGCTAGCTTTCGGAACGCCCGATCCCGAGCGCGACGGACGGCCCAGGCACCCGCAGGGTCGAGGATGCGCACGTTGTCGAGCGGGGCCCGGTCCGGAGCGTCTCCGGCCCTGGTGGCCCCGGCACACGTCGAGACCGCCAACACGAGGGAAGCGGTACGGTAGGCGAATTGATACACGGGCGACTCCTTCCGGAGCCGCCTGGCCAGGCGCGACCGGTTCTCACGATCGAGCGCGCGTTGATGGCAAGATAGGGGACCGCGCCACCGGATGTTGTGGGAATCCTTCGTGGTTTCTTCGAAGCCATCACCGAGTGCCGCTTTCGGAGACTGTGTCTTCGATCACGAAGCGCACACCCTCACCCGCCAGGGCCGAGCCGTGCCGCTCTCGCCCAAGGCGTATGAGCTTCTGGCCGCGCTGCTGTACGCCCGCCCGCGCGCGCTCTCGAAGCAGGAGCTTCAGGATCGACTTTGGCCTGCCACTTTCGTCAGTCACACCAGCCTGCCGCGAGTGATGGCGGAGGTACGCAAGGCCATCGGGGACGCGCGGCACGACGCCCGGTTCATCCGGACGCTGCACGGATTCGGTTATGCGTTTTGCGGCGAGGCCACGGTGACGGGTCGCGAGCCGGTGGTGGGGCTATCCGCGTCGCCGCGGTGCGGCGTGGTCTTCAGGAACCGAGAGATCGAGCTGCCCGACGGTGACACTGTGATCGGCCGTGGGCGTGACTGCGGCCTTCGCCTCGACCTTCCGGATGTCTCGCGGCACCATGCCCTGGTGAAGGTTCGCGAAGGCCGCGGCTTCATCGAGGACCTGGGCAGCAAGAACGGCACCGCCGTCAATGGCCGTCCCGTGTCGGGGCGGATCGCCTTGGTCGACGGGGCGGAGATCGTGCTCGGCACGGTGGTGTTGGTCTTCCGGATCTGGGGACCGGGCCGCTCCACGAAGACGGCTTCGCGCTGAGGGCGGAGCGCGTGCGTGGGGACGGATCGAAGCATGGGTCAAGGCACGGCCGCGGGCGGTGTAAGCTAGCCCGGGATGGACCCGTTCGCAAAGAATGCGCAGGCGGGGGGGCCCGAGATCGACGAGAACGGCGTCGATCGCGCGCAGATCCGAGCGATGCTCGCACTCTCGCCGGAGGAGCGCCTCAAGAGGGTCGAGGAGTTCGTCGAGTCCTTGCTCGAGATCCGGGAGCGGAATGGCGCGCGCCCGGTTTTCTGAGATCCTTCGCCTCCTCGCTGCGAACGAAGTCGGGTTGATCGGAAGGAGCAGGCGGGCCGACCGAAGGACCTGGCCGTCCTTCCTGCCCTGCGAGCGACCCTCGACGAGCTGAAGCGGCGGCCCTGATCTCCACGTGCCGGAGTAGTGATCCGCGCGCTCGGCTAGGGTTGCGGCTGGGCTTTCTCCAGGGCCCGGCTACGCACAAGAGCGTCTCGCGCGGGAGCGAACGTCGGGTCCAGGGCCACCGCTTCCTCGAAGGCCGCCGCCGCCCCGCGGTGGTCGCCCGCGGATTCGAGGTAGGCCCCCCGTGACGCGATCATCGCGAGGTAGGCGGGCCTGACTTTCACCGCTACGACGTCGTCCGGCTCGAACAGGATCGATCCGTCGAAGAGGCCGCGCATCCGCAGGGGTGCTTTGTTCGGCAGACGCGCCGGCCGGGTTCGGGCCAGCTCGAAGAGCAACCCGCGCGGGACGAGCGCGCGTCCGGCGGTCAACGTCCGCGGCACCTCGGCGTCCGTGCCGAAGCCCGGCAAGACGCCGTCCCGGGTGGCGTAGACGGCGCCCGGGTGCGTGTCCACAAACGCCCTCAACATCTC
Organism: Acidobacteriota bacterium; assembly: GCA_036741815.1. Classification (GTDB taxonomy): domain Bacteria; phylum Acidobacteriota; class Vicinamibacteria; order Fen-336; family Fen-336; genus DAINRN01. The sequence goes on along the minus strand of DAINRN010000057.1, from coordinate 897 downwards.
CTGGAAGCGGCCGCTGATCCTTCGCGTCAGATCGGGGCTCCGCGTGTAGAGGCCGGGGTCGTGCTCCCAGGCCGTGAGCTCCTGGACGAAAGCATCCACCTGTGGGCGGGCGCGGCCGACCGTGTCCGGGAACTGTCGCTCCACGTACCCGAAATACCAGGACCGCCGCAGCAGGTGCAGGTCGATCGCCACCACGTCGGGACGCCGCCCTTCCACGAGCCGCGAGTACAGGAGCGGCGAGTAGAGCTGCCAGTCGCCGGTGAGCAGCATCCCGCCCGGCTCGATACCGTCGAGGGCGTTGGCCACGTAGTCCTCGGCGATGAAGTAGCGGCTGCGATCGGCGTAGGGAAGGCTCGAGACCAGGGCCACGACGGGCAGCGCCGCCAGCGCGACAGCGGCGGCCGGCGCACGTTGGCGGGCCCATGCGAGCGCGGCCTGCGCGCCGACGGCGGCGGCCAGGGCCAGGGCGACGACGGACGGCAGGTAATAGGCATCCTTGTCCTCGCCAATGACGTAGGCGACGCCGAAGGCGAGGTTTGCGGCCAGCAGGAGCGCCAGGGCCAGGGCCAGCCGGCGGTCCTGTCGCCAGAGGCGGACTCCTCCCAGGGCGACGAGGAGGAGCGTCAGGGGCAGGAACGGGGGCCCGAACTGGCGAAGGGCCAGGCGGAGGAACGTCGCGGTCTCGTTGGCGGCGGCCTGCGGCGAGGTCTCGAGGTACGCCTGGTACTGCCGGCCGGTGACGTGCCATACGATCCGCTCGAGCGTCACCGGATCTCCCCAGTTGAAGACGGGCCGGCGCGACGCGGCCCACGGTAGATAGGCGTAGACGGCCAGCGTCGCCACGGTGGCCGCGGCCGCCGCGATGAGGACCCGGCGGCTGCGGAAGAAGCCCGCGCC
>DAINRN010000056.1:969-11468 GCA_036741815.1 Acidobacteriota bacterium | reverse complement strand
CCAGGACCTCGGTGCGGAAGTCGTCGTGGCGGTCGCTCCAGCGGATGCCGCCGCGGGCCACCTTGCCGCCGCGCAGGTGGATGCCCTCCAGCAGGCGGGAGTGGACGTAGATCTCGAACATCGGACGAGGCGAGGGCATGCCCTCGACCTTGCGGCTGTCCACCTTGATGGAGACCACCGGGCGCTCCGGCCGCTGGTAGAAGTTGGTGCGCAGCGCGCAGCGCACCAGGTTGTCGAGCGCGCGCAGCACCTCGTCCTCGGCCAGGCTGCCCACCGACTCCAGGGCCTTGCGCATCCCCTCCTCGGCCTCGGCCATGAGCGCGGCGCGGTCCCCGGTCAGCGAAGGATCGAAGCGCGCGGCGAAGGAGCGGAAGAGGGCGGCGGCCACCGGGCTGTTGCGCAGGAGCACACCGTTGACGGTCTCGACGTTGTAATGGGTCCGGACCTGCAGGAGGTGGTTGCGCAGCGTGCGCAGCACCTCCACCTGCCGCCACTTCAGCCCCGCCTGGAGGATGAGGCCGGAGAGGGCGTCGTCGGTGGCCCGCTCCTCGTCCAGCGCGCGCAGAGCGTCGACGAAACGGTCGCGGCCCGCCACGAGCGCGGCCACGCGCTCCGGCGGCCCCTCGGCCTCGAGGCGGTAGAGGACGGCATGGCGGCCCTCGGGCAGGACCAGGGGGACGCGCAGCTCCTCGTTCACCGTCAGCCCCAGGTTCTGGAGGGTGCGCAGGATGTCGGTGAGCCCGAGCACGCGCACGGAGTAGAGCTTCAGGCTCACGGTCTCCGCGGTGCGCGGCAGGATCCGCACCTCGAGCCGTCCCTCGAGGCTCTCGAGGTGCTTCAGGTCCTCGGGGACCTCCTCGGGCGGGGTGGCCTCGCGGTAGATCCCGCTGCGGCTCTCCTGGCGGATCCAGCGGTTGAAGAGCCGCCGGCCCTCGCGCTCGCCGAACGCGGCCTCCAGGGCCACGGCCGCCCGGTCCTCCCACGTGGTGACCAGCTCGGCGGTGATGCGGCGCACCCGCTCGAGGTCCATCGGGCGCTCCAGGCGCGCGGAGTCGAAGTAATACAAGAGAAGGTATTCCGCGCCCAGGTCTTCCGACGTCCCGAACGTGATGGGGCCGAAGGCGTCGGCCAAGGCCTGCCGCAAGCGCGCCTCGACGGTGTAGGAGTAGCGCAGCCGCGAGAAGGCCACGTCCAGCGCGGCGTACCCCGCGCCCTTGCGCGTGTGCACCGCGACCTCGTCGTCCCCCGTCATGTAGACGATGAGGTCGATGATCTCCTTCAGGCTCTGGACGTTCGCGTAGAACAGCTCGCGCATCGGGAAGCGGTTGAACAGCGCGCGGATCTCCCGATACGCATACGACTTGGGCAGGGTGCCGCTCTGGGCCAGGATGGCCTCGAGCTTTTCCTTCAGGAGCGGGATGTCGGCGGACTTCTGCGTGAAGGCGCCCTTGGCCAGCCGGCCCACCAGGAGCGTCGCCTCCACGAGTTGCCCGTCCGGGCCCCACTCGCGGATCACGATGTCGTCCACCGGCTCCAGGTGGTGGATGGCGCTGGCGTTGTTGCAGTAGTCGATGTCGATGATGCGATGGTCCTGGGGGTTCGGCCCCAGATGGGCCTCCACCTCCTCCATGAGGCCGGGGAAGACCACGGGCAGGAGCGTGGGATCGGTGAAGGCCCCGGTGGCGCTCTCCTGGATGCGGTCGGCCAGGCCGTCCGGCCCGACGCGGTACTTCACGGTGCCCTGGAAGATGTAGTTGTCCTGCAGCAGCCAGTCGAGGAAGGCGCGCGCGGAGGCGACGTCCTGGTCCTGGCCCCGGCGGCTGCGCAGCCCGGGCGAGATCTCCCGCACGGTGCGCCGCATGGACTGGAAGTCCTCGACCGACGTGAACACGCACTTCAGGACCGAGTAGATCTCGTGCTCGATGTGGCGCAGCCGCTCCTTGGAGTCCACGCGCTCGATCTGGAAGTGGCAGTAGACCTCCTTGGATCCCTCGTCCCGCGGTCCACCGATCCAGACGATGCGCTCCCACTGCCGCCGCACGGTCACGATCGGGTGCACGGTGGAGAACACGCGGAGCCCCGCCTTGCGGAAATAATTCTTCAGGCTCTCGAAGATGAAGGGGGCGTCCTGGGTGTGGGTCTGGACGATCGTGACTTCCTGCGGGAAGCCGTCCCCGGGGCCCGCCTTCACCCATCCGGCCTCGTCCGGGTTGCGGGCGGAGACGTGGATCCCCGGCAGGCCCCGGTAGAGCTGCGTGGAGAGCGGCATCTCGCGGACCACGAACCGGAACTGGTCCTGCAGCCGCGCGGCCAGGGCCTCGGGGGAGAGGCCCAGGGCCACGCGGTCGGGGGTCTCCGCGAAGACCACCGGCGCGAAGGCGAGGAGCAGGTCCCGATCCTCCGGTGCGGCGCGGGATCCGAGGAGTTGCAGCACCTCCGCCAGGCGCGCCGAGCGTCGCTGCGGGTCGGAGGTGATCATTCGGCGCGATGCTACACCTGCCGGGGCGGGCAAGTCGAGATCGGCGGCCGCGTGGATTCGGGCTAGAATCCGGGCAAAACTCCAGGCATCGCCGTAGACGACCCGCTGAAACGGGAGGGATGATTTGCGGTTCGAGGTCCGATACCCGCTGGGCCAGTCGCACGAGGTCACCCTCCAGGGCACGGTGGCGGTCATCGGCCGCGACCCGGCCTGCGAGGTGGTGGTCACCGACCCGAAGTGCTCACGCCGCCACGCGGTCCTGGAGGCGGGCCCGCAGGGGATCACGATCCGCGACGCCGGCAGCGCCAACGGCGTCTTCGTGAACGACAAGAAGGTGGAGCGCTCCCAGCTGAAGGAAGGCGACACCGTCCGCCTGGGCGACGTGGTCCTCATGGTGCTGCCCGAGGAGATGCCGGGCACGCTCATGATGGGGCCCGAGGACATGGACGCGCCGAATGCCGCGGACACCGTCCCGCCGGCGATCGCCGCCCCAAAGGCGACGCAGCCTCCGGCGCGACCAGCGGCCAGGCCGCAGGTACCCGCGCCGCAGGCACCTGCTCCGCCTCCGCGGCCGGCGCCCCGCCGGACACCCGCGCCGTCCCCCTCGGGCCGGCCGTTGACCGTCACCCTCCTCGCCATCCTGTGGCTGGTCTGCATCCCCCTCTACGGCCTCGGCGGCGTCGCCGTCGCGCACGCCCTGGGCTGGGGAGGAGCGTGGGCGGCGGCGGCGATCGGCCTGGGCCTCGTGCTCACCCTCGTGAGCGGCGTGATGGGCTACGGCCTCTGGGCCCTCGCCCCCTGGGCCCGTGTCGCGCAGATCATCGTGGCCGCCGTGGGCCTCCTGGTCTGCCCCTTCACGTTGGCCTCGGCGGCCGTCCTGGTCTACATGGCGAGGCCGGCCGCCCGCGCCGCCTTCGGCCGCCCGCGGCACGGGGCCCGCGGGGTCGAGGCCCCGGCAGGCGATTCCTCCTCGGAAGGGGCGTTCGCGGCGGTGATCCTCGGCACAGTGCTCCTGGGAGCGGTGGCGAGCGCGGCGTCGGTGGCCATGGCGCGGCGCGGTGAAGGGTCCATGGAGGAGGCGCGCAGCTCGGCCCGCGAAGAGGCCGCGGTGGAACGGCTGCGCAGGATGGCCGCCGCACAAGCGGAGTTCCGGTCGGGGACGTGCGTGAACGCCTACGCCGATCTGGAAGCCCTGCTGAAGCCGGGCACGGCCATACCGAACTACCGCCCCGACGGGCCGGCCTTCCTGCCCCCCGAGTTCGCGCGGGCCGAGGCCCTGGGCTACCGCTTCGAGCTGACCGTCGACGAGCCCGTGCCGGAGACCGAGGGATGCGCCGCGCGCGGGTACCGGCGATTCGCCTACGCCGCGCAGCCCACGGAGGTCGGCGGGCGCCACCTCCGGGTGGGCCCGGACGGCGTCGTGCACGCTGCCGCCGGCCGTCCCGCTACGGACGCGGACCCGGCCGTTCATTGACGGATCCCGCGCCGGTACGATATAAGCGCCAAGTGCGGCCCGCGACATCATGAACAGGGACGAGGCGTTCGCCTTCTACCGGCAGATGCTGCTGATCCGGCGCTTCGAGGAGCGCTGCGCGCAGCTCTACGTCGAGGGGAAGATCGGCGGCTTCCTGCACCTCTACATCGGGCAGGAGGCGGTGGGCGTGGGCGCGATCAGCCTGCTGCGCCCCGACGACTACATCATCACCTCGTACCGTGATCACGGGTACGCGCTGGCCCGCGGGTCGGACCCCCGGACCCTCCTCGCCGAGCTGTGCGGCAAGGCCACGGGGATCTCCCGCGGCAAGGGCGGCAGCATGCACTTCTACGACGTGCCGCGCGGCAACTTCGGGGGCGACGGGATCGTGGGGGGCCACCTGCCGGTGGCAGCGGGGATGGGGTACGGGATCCGCCTGAAGGGCACGGAGCAGGTGTGCCTGTGCTTCTTCGGCGACGGCGCCGTGAACGAGGGCGCCTTCCACGAGGCGCTGAACGTGAGCGCGCTCTGGGACCTGCCCGTCATCTACATCATCGAGAACAACCGCTACGGCATGGGCACGTCGCTGGACCGGGCCTCCTCGGTGAAGGACCTCTACCAGCGCGCTTCGGCCTACGGCATCCCGCGCCGCGACGTGAACGGGATGGACCTCGTGGCCTGCCGCACCGTGTTCGCGGAGGCCATCGACCGGGCCCGCAAGACCAAGCGACCGTCCCTCATCGAGGCCGAGACGTACCGCTACCGCGGCCACTCCATGTCCGACCCCGGCAAGTACCGGACGAAGGAGGAGGTCGAGGAGATGATGAAGTCGGACCCCGTCCTCGTGTGGGGCAAGCGGCTCATGGAACAGGAGCGCTTCACGCAGGCGGACCTGGACGCCGTGGACCAGGAGGTCCTGGTCATCATGGAGGACGCGGTCCGGTTCGTGGAGCAGAGCCCCGACCCCACGCCGGAGTCGCTCTACGAGGACGTCTACGTCCGCTCGCCCTACATCAACATGAAGGCGGCGGAGAAGGACCCCGCGTGGCGGGCAGCCGTCCGCGAGGACCGCGTGCCCGAGACGCTGCCCCCGCCCGTCCTCAATCCGCCGGCGCAGGCCACGGCCAAGGTCGGGAGCTGACCATGGCCGTCCTCACCATGCGCGAGGCGCTCAACCAGGCCATGAAGGAAGAGATGGCCCGCGACCCCACGGTCTTTCTCCTGGGCGAGGAGGTCGGGGCGTACCAGGGGGCCTACAAGATCACGCAGGGGCTCCTGGCCCAGTTCGGGGAGTGGCGCGTGCGGGACACGCCCATCGCCGAGGAGGCCATCGCGGGCGTGGCCGTGGGGGCCGCCTTCACCGGCCTGCGGCCCATCGCGGAGATGATGACGTTCAACTTCTCGCTGCTGGCCCTGGACCAGATCGTGAACCACGCGGCCAAGTACCGCTACATGTCCGGGGGGCAGGTGCGCTGCCCCATGGTGATGCGCGGGCCCTCGGGCGCGGCGGCCCAGGTGGCCGCCCAGCACTCACAGGCCTTCGAGAGCTGGTACGTGAACATCCCCGGCCTGGTGGTGGTGATGCCGTCCACACCGAAGGACGCGAAGGGGCTCCTGAAGAGCGCGATCCGGGACGACAACCCGGTGATCTTCATGGAGAACGAGGTCCTCTACAACTTCAAGGGCGAGGTCCCCGACGAGGAGTTCCACATCCCCCTCGGCCTCGGCGACATCAAGCGGCCGGGCAAGGACGTCACCATCGTGGCCTGGAGCCGCTCCGTGGTCACGGCCATGGCCGCGGCCAAGACCCTGGCCGAGCAGGGCATCGAGGCGGAGGTGGTGGACCCGCGCACGCTGCGTCCCCTGGACGAGGACTTGATCTTCGAGTCCGTGCGCAAGACCAACCGGTGCGTGGTGGTGGAAGAGGGCTGGCGGCTGGCTGGCTTTGGCGGCGAAATCGCCGACCGCGTCCAGCGCGAGTGCTTCGACTCTCTCGACGCGCCGGTCATCCGGGTGACGTCCGAGGACGTGCCCATGCCCTACGCCAAGACGCTCGAGAAGTCGTACCTCCCCCAGCCGGAGAAGGTCGTGGACGCCGTCAAGAAGGTTCTATACCTGCAGTGATCACAGCCAGAACGGCGAGCGGAGCGCGATTCACTCGCGCGGAGCGAGCGGGGGGTCTGGGGGGTGCGACGCAGCACCCCCCAGCTCAAGAAAGATGACGGTTACAAAGGTCGTGCTGGCCAAGCTTTCCCCCACCATGGAGGAGGGCACGATCGTCAAGTGGAGCAAGAAGGAAGGCGATCCCGTCAAGGTCGGCGACGTCCTGGCCGAGATCGAGACGGACAAGGCCAACATGGAGATGGAGGCCCTGGGAGCGGGCGTCCTGCGCAAGGTGCTGGTTCCCGCGGGGGGGAAGGCGCCGGTCGGAAGCCTGATCGGCGTCATCGCCAACCCGGACGAGGACATCTCCGCGCTGATGGCCTCGGCGGGCGGTGGGGCGGTTCCGGCAGCCAAGCCGGCTGCGCAGCCGCCGGCGCCGGCCCCCGCAGCGCAACCCGCCCCACCCGCGCCCGCCCAGGCGCCATCGCCCGCAGCGTACGCGGCACCTCCGCCCGCGCAGGCCGCGCCTCCGGCGGCACCCGCGCAAGGTGAGGCGGGCGAGGGCGGCCGCGTGAAGGCCAGCCCGCTGGCGCGCAGCATGGCCGCCCAGCAGAACATCCCGCTGTCCTCCGTGCCCGGCAGCGGTCCGGGCGGGCGGATCATCAAAAGGGACATCGAGGCCTGGTCCGCGGGCGGCCAACCCGTCGCGGCCCCGCCCGCGCGCCCGCTGGCCTCCGCCCCGGCCCCCGCCGCGCCCGCGATCACGCCCGGACAGGACCTCCCGGTCAGCAACATGAGGAAGACGATCGCGAAGCGGCTCTCGGAGAGCATGTTCACGGCACCGCACTACTACGTGACCGTGGAGATCGACATGGACGCCGCGGTCGCGCTGCGGGATCAGCTCCTGCAGGGCGAGAACGTCAAGGTCTCGTTCAACGACCTCGTGATCAAGGCCTGCGCCAAGGCCCTCACGCGCTTCCCCATGGTCAACTCGTCGTGGCTGGGGGACAGGATCAAGACCCACGGCGAAGTCCACATCGGCGTGGCGGTGGCCATCCCCGACGGCCTCATCACGCCGGTGGTGCGCAATGCGGACCGCAAGGCGGTGACGGAGATCTCGCGGGAGGTGAAGGACCTGGCCGGCCGGGCCAAGGAGAAGAGGCTGAAGCCCGAGGAGTTCATGGGCTCCACCTTCACCATCTCCAACCTCGGGATGTTCGACGTCACCGAGTTCACCGCCATCATCAACCCGCCCGAGAGCGCGATCCTGGCCGTGGGCGCCGTGCGCAAGCAGCCCGTGGTGGTGGGCGACGCCATCCGCGTCGGCCACCGCATGAGGGTGACCCTGAGCTCCGATCACCGCGTGGTGGACGGTGCCCTGGCGGCGCAGTTTCTGGCGGACGTGCGCCGGCTCCTCGAGAACCCGGTCAGCCTCTTCGTCTGATCCGGCGGTAAGCCTACCGGCCGGTGGGGTTGCTCGCCCTGTAGTCCGTGATGACCCGCTCGATGCTGCGGGTGTCCTCGGGGGAGACCCCGTGGAACTTCACGCCGAACCCGGGGGGCAGGCTGTGCACGGGGTGCTGTTGGAGCGGGTTCACCCATACCACCGAGCCGTCCAGCGACAGCTCGCGGTCGCTGTCGGGCACGCTGAACTGCAGCCGGACGCCCTGGCCCAGCCTCGGCATCTCGTCGTGGGCGACGTAGACGCCCAGGGCGTTGATGTTGACGATGAAGGCGCTCGCCTCGACACCGTCGTCGAAGGCGAGGGCGCAGCGTCGCACGAAGGGGACGCGTAGAAGCACTATCTTCTCCGCCGGCGGCTGCTCTTCGCTCAACACGAACCTCATCGTCTCGCGCTCCCGGAGCTCGATCGACGCAGCCTACATCACCACGCGATCGGCGCCCGAGCGCCGCGTGATCTTTTCGCGGTCCAGGTACTCCAGGAGCGGGATCACGTACTTGCGACTCAAGCGCGTCAGCTCCTTGAACTCCCCCACGTCCAGGCGTGATCCGGAGGGCCAGCGCCGCCGGACCTCGGCCTTCAGGGCGTCCAGGGCTTCGCCCAGGACGAGCGCCTCTCCCACGCGGACGAGCGTGCCCTCGGCGACGAGCACGCGCGAGACGCGTTCGACCACGCCCGGATCGACCGGCCCGGCGGGGCGGCGCGCAAGGTCCAGACCCTCGAGGCCTGCGGCCCGAGAGGCGTCCACCAGGGCGCGCCGCGCCGCCTCCTCGGCGGGCGTCAGCCGCACCGCATGACGTGCCAGCGCCACGCCGTCGGGGGAGATCCGCACCTCTCCCGCCCGGGTCATGTTCGTCATCACGTGGTCGAACGCCCCCACGGGCGCGGCCGCGAACACCCGCCGCCTCAGCTCCTCCCGCGGCATCGCGGCCTTGAGCGGCTGCTCCACGTGATAGCGATCAAGCACGTCCCGTGCCGAGCGCGCCAGGGAATCGATGGCGGCCCTGGACAGCAGCCAGGCGGGCTCCCTGCCCACCACGACGACCGACCCTTCCTTGACCAGGGTCGCCAGCAACGTCTCGAGCGGTACGGTCACGCGCGCGGCCAGGCGTGGGGCGTCGATCCCCGTCGTGCCCGCCTCCTCGACGAGGAGCACGGCCGCGCGGCCGGCGTCGGCGCCGCCCAGGGCCCCGCGCGACCCCGCCGCAGGCGCGTCCCGGCGGCGCTTCTTGGGGGCCAGGGGGTCCACGACGAGCGCGCCGCCGATGGTCGCGGCCGGGGAGTACGAACGGACGATCAAGCGGTCGCCGCGGCCGGCCACCGCCGGACGCTCCAGCCGGAGCTGCACGAAGGCGGTCGCGCCGGGCTCGACGACGGATCCGCCCGGGATGCGGACGCGCGCGAGGTACTCGCCGCTGGCGACGTGGACGCGCACGCGGGCCTGGTCCCTGAGCGGCCGCTCGCCGGAGAGGAGCGTCAGCTCCGCGTCCACGATCGAGGTGGGACGGAGGGTGCCCGGCCGGGCGAGGACGTCCCCCCGCGCCACCTCCGCGACGTCCACGCCGACGAGGTTGACGGCCGCGCGGTTCCCGGCCTCCACCCGGGCCACGGCCGCGCCGTGCACATGCAGGCCCCGGACGCGCGCGCGCCTCCCCGACGGCAGCAGCTCCACCTCCTCGCCGAGGGCGAGGGTGCCCGAGATGAGGGTCCCCGTGACGACCGTGCCGAACCCCCTGAGGGTGAAAGCCCGGTCCAGCGGCAGCCGGAGCAGCCCGTCGGCGGACCTCGGCGGCAGGGCGGCCGCCAGCGCGCCGAGGGCCGACCGCAGGCCCGGCAGCCCCTGCCCCGTCACCGTGGAGACCCGCAGCACCGGCGCACCGTCGAGGAACGATCCCTGCACGAGCTCGCGGGCCTCGACCTCCGCGAGGCCCTGCATATCCTCGTCGGCCAGGTCGCACTTGGTGAGCACCACCAGGCCCTGCGGGATGCCAAGCAGCCGGCAGATGTGGAAGTGCTCGCGGGTCTGGGGCATCACCGACTCGTCGGCGGCGATCACGAGCAGCGCCGCGTCGATGCCGTGGGCGCCCGCGAGCATGTTGCGCACGAAGCGCTCGTGGCCGGGGACGTCGATGAACGACGCAACGCGGTCCGGTCCCAGGTCCACGTGGGCGAAGCCCAGGTCGATCGTGATCCCCCGCTCCTTCTCCTCCTTGAGGCGGTCGGGATCGGTCCCGGTGAGGGCCCGCACCAGGGCGCTCTTGCCGTGGTCGATGTGGCCCGCGGTCCCGACGATGAGGGAGCGCACGGCCTAGGATAATCCGCGCGGGCGGAAGGTCAGACCACGGCGCGCTGGCGGCCGGTCTCCCGCTTCAGGCGCGCGGCCTCCTTCTCGTAGCCCTTCCGCCCCATCAGGGCATACGCGGCCACCTTGCCCGCCTCCACGCCCGGCTGGTCGAAGGCGTCGATGCCGTAGAGCTCGCCCGAGAGCGCTGTCTGGAACTCGAACAGGTACAGGAGCTGGCCGAGGACGTGCGCGGAGATGCGCGGCAGGAGGTAGGTCAGGCTGGGACGGCCGGCCGCGGCGAGGGCCGCCTCCGTCCCCCGCTTCTCGGCGGCGATGAGCTCCCCGAGCGTGCGCCCGCCCAGGTACCCGAACGAGTCCAGGTCCCGGTGGCGCCGCGGGATCCGTACGTCGCCGTTGCTGGCCAGGACCTCGAGGAAGGTGATCACCTTGTCCTGCGGGCCCTCCATGTAGAGCTGGACCTGCGAATGCTGGTCCGTGGTCCCCAGCGAAGTGACGGGCGTCTGGCCCGTCTCCACCACGCGACGCCGGCGGTTCACACGCTTGCCCAGGCTCTCCGCCCACAGCTGGCGATACCAGTCCGCGAGGTGGAGCAGGCCGTCGGCGTACGGCATCATGACGTGGATGTTCCGGCCGATGAGCTTCGAGTGCGTTGAGGTATTCATCCGCAGCAGTGTGG
>DAINRN010000056.1:0-959 GCA_036741815.1 Acidobacteriota bacterium | reverse complement strand
GGCCGCGCCGCGTGGCCATGCCGTGCAGGATCACTGCGCCCACCACGCCCACGTTCCGCACGGGGGCCGCCGACCAGCAGTGGCGGCGCATGGCGCGCGCGCCCTCCATCAGCGCTTCGACGTCCAGGCCCAGGAAGGCGGCGGGCAGGAGGCCGACGGCGGTCAGGACCGAGAACCGTCCGCCGACGTTGGGCGGGATCTCCAGGGTCGGGATCCCGAGGCGTCGCGCGAGGACCAGCAGGTCCCCCTTCCTGGGGTCGGTGGTCGCGGTCCAGCGGCGGACGTGCCGCGGGCCCAGGCGGCGCTCCATCCAGTCGAGGAGGACCAGGAGGTTGGCCATGGTCTCGGCGGTGCTCCCCGACTTGGTCACCACGTTCACGGCGGTCCGCGCGGGGTCGAGCCCCGACAGGCGCGCGCGCACGCCCTCGGGGTCCACGTTGTCCATGACCACCAGGCGCCGCCGCTTCGGGCGCAGCGCGGTCTGCAGGGCCAGGGGGCCCAGGGCGGACCCGCCGATCCCGTCCAGGACGAGGGTATCGGCGGTGCGGGCCAGGCGGCGGCCCTCCCGGACGGCGGCGGCCTCCGCCGCGCGGTCGTCGAGGATGGCGTCGAAGCCCTGCCCGCCCGCGTTCAGCATCCGGCGCAGCCGCGCCAGCCCCCGCTCGGCGCGCGCGCAGGCCGCGCCGAGCTCGGCGCGCGTGAAGCCCGCGCTTCCCACGCGGTCCGCACGGTCCAGCGACGCCGCGCCGTTGATCGTGGCGGCGATGAGCGCCTCCTCGAACGTCAGGTGCATGCCGAAGCACGCCAGCGCCATCGCGAACGGCATCGACGGCGAGAAGCCGCCGCCCGGATTGACGTCGGTGGCGAGCGCCACGGGCACGCCGGCGGCGATCAGGTCGCGCGCCGGCGCGAACTTGCCGAGCTTGAGATAAAACGCGGCGGTCGGAAGGAGTGTGGCG
>DAINRN010000055.1:9408-11670 GCA_036741815.1 Acidobacteriota bacterium | reverse complement strand
CTCGAGGCTCCCGCTGCGCTCCCCCGCCACCAGGCTGGCGGCCAGGATCGGCGGGTAGAGGTCCCCCTCGGTCTTGAACGCCTCGGAGAGCGCGATCCCGGACTTCACCCGCTCCCGGATGCTCGCGAGCGAAGTGCGGAAGAGCGGGTCCTTCTGCCGCTCCAGCATGACGTCCAGCGATTGCAGCAGCGGAAGGCCGGCCTTGAGCAGCGCGGCCAGCTCCTGGCCGAAGATCAGCAACAGCGCGGTGGCGACCCGCTTCCGGCGCAGGCGGACGTCTTGAAGCCGCAGGCCGCGGCGGATCGAGAAGAGGTAATACCCCCTCTGCTCCAGCTCGGAGCGCAGCGCGACCTCGTCCTGGGCCGTGAAGGTCTGCTCCACGATGTCCCCCGCCGCCGTCCCCACCTTGCAGACGTATTCCATCAGCCCCGGGCCCTCCGGCCAAGACCGGCCATTCTACCAGCACTTGCCGTTAAGGCTCAACTCTTGAATGACTTATCGCCGGCGTAGATACACCTGTAGTTTGAGCCGTTGCCGCAAACTTGAGACGCGCCGGAGGACTGTAAAGTCTGGCCCCGCTTCAGGGATCGAGGCCGCGGAACTTCGCGACGATCAACGTCGAATCGTCCTCGGCCGGCGTGCCCGCCGACCATCCCTGGACGTCTCCGAGGAGGCTGTAGAGCACGATCCGCGCGTTCTCGCTCCGGTTGCGCAGGGCGGCCTCCTTGAGCCGCTCCACGCCGAACAGCTCGCCCCCCGCGTCGCCGCGGTCGGTGACCCCGTCGCTGTAGAGCACGACGAGGTCGTCGGCCTGCAGGCTGGCCGTCCCCCGCCGATAGCGGGACTCCTCGGCCAGGCCGACCACCGTTCCTCCCTCGACCAGGTCCAGCACCGTGCCGTCGCGGCGCACGAGGAACGGGTAATGGTGGCCGGCGTTGACGTACTCGAGCACCCCGCGCTCGAGGTCGAAGACCGCGAAGAAGAGGCTGCAGAACAGCCCCTGGGGCGTCACGTCCCAGAACAGCCGGTTCACGCGCCGGGTCACCTCCTCGGGCGCGACGTCGCCGCCCTGCACCTGCGCGCGGACGGAGGCCTTGAGGTTCGCGGCCATAAGCGCCGCGGGCACGCCCTTGCCCATCACGTCGCCGATGGCGACCGCCAGCCGGTCCGGGGCCAGCTCGATGAAGTCGTAGTAGTCGCCGCCGATCTCCCGGAACGGGATGAACTCGCGCGCGATCTCCAGCCGCCCGTGCTGGACGGGCGCGGGCAGCAGGCTGCGCTGCACGTTGGAGGCGAGCCGCAGCTCGTCGGCCATGCGCCGGGCCATCCCCTCCAGGCGGTGGTACAGTCCCTCGAGCTCCGCGTTCTTGCGCGACAGCTCGCCCACGAAGCCGCGGACGCGCAGCGCGCCGCGCAAGCGCACCGCCACCGCTTCGTCCCCCAGCCCCCCGCGGACGAAGTCGTCGGCGTGCTCGCGCAGCCGCCGCTCCAGCCGCCGGCCGGCGGGCACGAAGACGAGCAACGCCGGCCGCGCCCGATCTCCCGCGCGGCCCGACGCGCCGTCGGCGGGCCCCAGCGCGAGCAGGATCGGCGCTAGCCGCTCGGCGGGCAGCGAGGCATCGAGAAGGACGACGTCGGGGGGCGCTATGGCCAGGAGGCGCGGGACCTCTTCGGGGCGGGGGCGCGACACGATCGCCCCCACCGCGCTGAACGCCCGCTGGCGCAGGCCCTCCAGGCGGCCCACCAGCATGACCTGCGGCCGGCCCGGAAGCGGCGCCTCTGGCGCGGGCCCCGCCGCTGCCGGCAGGGCGGTCGCCGCCCCGGCCTTGGCCTTCGCCCCGCGGACGTCCTGCGTCTGCATGCGCCGCCCCGCTCTATGTCTCGGCCGCGTCCACGAACTTGTAGCCCATGCCGTGGATGGTCAGGATGTGCCGCGGCTCCGAGCCGCTGTCCCCGATCTTGGCCCGCAGCTTCGCGATGTGCGTGTCCACGGTGCGCGTGGAGGGATAGCTCTCGTAGCCCCAGACGTCCTCGAGCAGGCGGTCGCGGGAGACGGTCTCGCCCTTCCTCTCGATCAGGTAGCGCAGCAGCTCGAACTCGCGCGGCGACATGTCGAGGGGCTCGCCGCCCTTCTTGGCCCGGTACGTCTCGAAGTCCAGCTCCAGGTCCGCGAAACGGTAGCGCGCGAGCCGCTTCTTGGTGCCGTCGGTGCGGCGCAGGATGGCCCGCACCCGCGCCAGGAGCTCGCGGATCGAGAAGGGC
>DAINRN010000055.1:2486-9398 GCA_036741815.1 Acidobacteriota bacterium | reverse complement strand
GCTTGGTGACGTAGTCGTCCGCGCCCAGCTCCAGACCCACCACCTTGTCGATCTCCTGGCCGCGCGCGGTCAGCATGATGATGGGGGCCTCGAACCCCTCGGAGCGCAGGGTCTTGCAGACCTCGAGGCCCGAGAGCTTGGGCAGCATGATGTCCAGGATCACCAGGTCGGGCTTCTGCGCGCGCGCGCGCTCCAGCCCGGCGGCCCCGTCCGCGGCCGTCTGCACCTCGTAGCCCTCGAACTCGAAGTTGTCCTTCAAGCCCAGGACCATGTCCGGCTCGTCTTCAATAATTAGGATCTTGCTCACTGTTGGTCCTCAAGGACGGCTGTGGTTTGACATCGATCCTAACGGATAGGCGCCCTCGGAAGCGCATCGTCCTCGAGACTCCGCCCTCTCGGGAATGATTCCCTCGAGGGCGGCAAGGTGGCGCTTCCTCGGTCGCCCTTGTCTCGTAACCGATCGTTGCCAGAGACTCAGCCGACTCATGTCCGCTCCCTCACCGGCAGCACGAGGGTGAAGGTGCTGCCCTTTCCGGGCGTGCTCTCCACCTCCACCGCGCCGCCGTGGGCCTCCATGATATGCCGCACCAGGGGCAGCCCGAGGCCGCTGCCCTTGGTCTCGTGGACCAGGCTGTCCTCCGCCCGGTAGAACTTTTCGAAGATCTTCTTGTGCTCGGCCTTGGAGATGCCGATGCCGCGGTCGGTGACGGCGACGCGCACCTCGTCCCCCCGGCGCGTGACGTCCAGGCGCAGGTACTTCCCGTCCCGGCTGTACTTGAAGGCGTTGTTGACGAGGTTCAGCAGGGCCTGGCCCAGGGCCTCCTTGTCCGCGCTCACCTCGGGCAGGTCCTCCGCCACCCGGACCTCCAGGTCGAAGCCGTTCTGCTCGATCTGGAAGCGGTAGGCGTCCACCACCTCGTTCACGATGCGTCCCACGTCGGTGGGCGCGAAGCGGTACTCCTTGCGGCCGGCCTCGATGCGCGAGAAGTCCAGGATGTTGTTGATGAGCTGGGTCAGGCGCTGGCTCTCCTTGTTGATCAGGCGGTAGTACTGGCGCGCCTTGTCCTCGCTCTGCACGCGCCCCAGCTCGAGGGTCTCCGCGAAGAGGCGGATGAGGGCCAGGGGCGTCTTCAGCTCGTGGCTCACGTTGGCCACGAAGTCGCTCTTGAGGCGGGAGAGGTGGATCTCCCGCTGCACGTTGCTGTAGATCAGGAAGAGGCCCGCGCCCAGCATGAGGTCGATGAAGCCGATGAGGGCGAGCGTCCCCATCTCCCAGCGGCGCACGTCCTGCTCGATGGTGCGCTCCTTGTACCGCAGGAAGAGCTGCAGGCCCTTGAACGACGGGCTCTCCATCTCGCGCTTCACCTCGAAGGTGCGGTCGCTCGGTGTGGGCGCGGTCTCGTAGACCATCCCCCCGCCCGGCTCGCTGACGCGGATGACCAGCGTCTGGTCGGGGTTGGAGAACTCCCGCTCGAAGTACTCGCGAACCAGGCGGCCGTGGACGTAGTTGCACTGGTACTTGAAGCGCAGCCAGCCCCCCTCGTCGCCGGGCCAGGAGACCGAGTCCTCCTCGTCCGCGGGCTGCACCCTCTCCACGGCGCGCCAGATGTCGCGCGGCACCTCGCCCAGACGGCGGCGGGCCATGGCCCACTCCGCTCCCCTGCGGTAGGCGGTGGCCTCCAGGTGAAGCGACTCGAAGATGTCCTGGTCCATGCCCGACTCCCGCAGCGCGGCGCGGATGATCTCCGGTCGGCCGTCGAGCAGGCGGTCCGTCCCCACCACCTGCGCCGCCTCCAGCGCCTTCTTCTCCGCGGAGTGCTGCAGGTCCTTCTCGATGTAGTAGAGCGCGCGCTCCGCGCGCTTGATCTCCGACATGCGCGTCTGGGTGG
Source organism: Acidobacteriota bacterium (assembly GCA_036741815.1). Classification (GTDB taxonomy): domain Bacteria; phylum Acidobacteriota; class Vicinamibacteria; order Fen-336; family Fen-336; genus DAINRN01. Next base: position 7,509 of record DAINRN010000055.1, on the reverse strand, counting down.
CCAGCTTGGGGACGAGGGCGATCGAGACGTAGGACAGGGCCAGCGACGGCAGCAGCACCGCCCCCACGAAGATGGCGATGATGCGCCCCTTGGCGTCGTGGGGCGGCGGGGCGCTGGAATGCGTCTGTGACATGGGACCGGGGGACTCTAGCAGACGGCTACGTGCGAGTTGTCACGGGCGGACAACGCCCGGTAAAACGATGTTACAGCCGGTAGCGGTGGAGGACCGCCTCGAGGATCCCGCGGCCGGCAAGCGCGCACTGCAGGCCGAAGAGCAGCGCCCCCACCACCCGTCCGGCGGTCCCGCGCGCGGAGAGCGCGGCCAGCCCCCACGCCGCCGCTACCGCCACCGGCAGGGTCAAGGCGTACAGGTACCTCACGTCCAGCGGGGTCAGCACCGCGGGCAGCGCCAGGGCCGCGCTCGCGATCCAGTACGCGGCCAGGTCCCCGTCCAGCAGGCTCCGCCGGGGACGCGGGCGGCCGATCACGGCCAGGACCAGGGCGGGAAGCCCCCACTGCTGGACGATCCCCGCCACCTGGGGGCGCACGGAGTCCCAGGCGCCGCGCGACGCCCCGCGCCCCTGCCCGCCCCCTTCCAGCAGGCGCGGGAGCTGGTCGAGCGCCAGGCGCCAGAACGACGAGTAGTACAGCAGCGCGAGGCCGAGGCCGGCCGCCACCGCGAGGGCGCCCGCGCGGTCCACGCCCGGCCCACGGCGCCGGACCAGGAGCAGCGCGACGCACAGAGCGGCCAGGACCACCAGGCTCGAGAAATGGCCCAGCGCGCCCGCGGCCAGCAGCAGGCCGCCGGCCGCCCATCCTCCGGGCCTCCCGTCGGCCCACCAACAGAAAAACACCGCCGTCATCGACTGCGCGAAGACGTTCGAGAGGTTCCCGAAGGAGTACACGTCGAAGGTGCCGGGCAGGAGCTGGAGCAGGACGACCGCCAGGGCCGCGGTGGCGGGGCCCCGCCGCGCGAGCAGCGCGAACAGTCCGGCGGAGGCCGCGATCCCCGACACTGCCGCCCCCGCACGCACGAGCCACACGGCATCCAGCCCCGCGCGGAGGAACGGCGCCAGCAGGGCGTAGAACGAGACGCCGTAGGGGAAGCGGAACGGGCGGGCGTGCTGGGTCACGCTCGTGATGAAGAGGTCCCCGGCCGCGACCCTGCCGAGCTGGTTCGCGTGGAAGACGGCATCGCTCACGACCATGAGCGGGGATGTGGCGGCCACCCCCTGGACGAGCACGGCGGCCAGCAGCGCGCCGAACGCCCACGGCCCGCTGCCCGTCGCGCGCCGGTCGATCCACACGGCGAACCCCGCCGCGAGCGCCAGGCCCGCGAGCAGGAGGGCCGCGAGGACGACGGCATAGCCCGATCGGACGAGGCCGCAAGGCCAGAGCGCCAGCCCCTGCGCCGCGGAGACCGCCGCGGCCATGGCCACCGCGGCGCGCGGCCGCATCCCCGAGGCGGCGGCCGCGAGGACCGTGGCCAGCGCGGGCAGCATGAACAAGAGCGCGAGACGGGCCGACGGCGCGACGACAGGGGCGGGCCGCAACGCCACCCGGTCGAGCAGCGCGCCGAGCCTGCGCCCGTCGCCGGCCACGAAGGCGGTCGGCCGCAGCTCGACCCGATGATCACCGCGCGTTCTCGCCGCGAGGACGAAGTCCCCGCCGGCCGCGCCGGGCTCGATGGTGCCGAGCACGACGCCGTCGGCCGCCACCGTGACCGGCCCCCGCTGGCCGTGCAGGCGCACCTCGAGCGTCGCGGGCCCCGCGGGCACGTCGCGGAAGGCGACCACCGCCCGGTCGGTCGTCCAGCGCTGCGGTCCCTGCCGCGGCGGGATCTCGCGCCGGTGCAGTCCGCTCGCGAAGGCGTCCTCGCTGCCCCGTCCGACGTCGGCCGCGGGCGCGGGCGCGAGCCGGTCCAGCGCCGCCGCGGCGAGCAGGGCCAGGCACACCGCCACGGCCGCGGCGCCGGCTCTGGAGATGGAAATGGCCACGAGCGGCGCCAGTCTACCTTGACGCCCCGGGGTGGGTGTGCGATAGAGGGGCGCGATGAAGGCCGTGGCCGTGGTGCCGGGGACGCGCGACAGCCTCCACGTGCGCGCGGACGCGCCGGAGCCGGTGCCCGCCGCGGACGAGGCCCTGGTGCGCGTGGTGGAGACCGGGGTCTGCGCCACCGACGTCGAGATCCACCAGGGCCTCTACGGCGAGGCGCCGCCGGGCAGCGCGTTCCTGATCCTGGGGCACGAGAACCTCGGGGTGGTGGAGTCGGCCCCCGCGGGTTCCATCGTGGCCGCCGGCGACCTCGTGGTCTCCACGGTGAGGCGCCCCTGCCCGGAGCGGTGCCGGCCGTGCGCCTCCGACCAGAACGACATGTGCCTCACCGGCCACTTCCGGGAGCGCGGCATCCGCGGCCTGCACGGCTTCATGTCCGAGCGCTACGCGGAGTCGCCGCACTATCTCATCAAGCTGCCGCAGCACCTCCACCGTTTCGCGGTCCTCATGGAGCCCATGAGCGTCGTCCAGAAGGGGATCCAGCAGGCGCTGGCCATCCAGCAGCGGCTGGCCTGGGAACCGCGCCGGGCGGTGGTCCTGGGCGCGGGCCCCGTCGGGATGCTCGCGGCCGCGGCCCTGCGCCTGCGCGGGATCGAGGTCGATGTGTCCTCGCTGGAGCCCGAAGGATCCTTCAAGGACACCCACCTGCGCGAGGCGGGCATCGCCTACGTCAGCGCCGCCGCCACCCCCATCGAGTCGCTGCACAGGAGGCTGGGACCGATCGACATCGTCTTCGAGGCCACGGGGGCCACCGCCGTCGTCTTCCCCGCGATGCGGATACTGGGACCGAACGGGGTCTGCATCCTCTCCAGCGTCACGGGCGGCGAGAAGAAGGTCGAGGTGGACCTGGCCACCTGGAACCGGGAGATGGTCCTGGGCAACCGGCTGATCTTCGGCACCGTGAACGCGGGGCGCATGCACTTCGAGATGGGCCGCCGGGACCTCGAGGCGATCGAGGAGCTGCTGCCCGGCTGGCTCGAGGCCCTGATCACGCGCCGCATCCCGTTCACAGACGCCCCGCGGGCCCTCCACCGCGCGCCGGACGACATCAAGACCGTCCTCGCGTTCGACTGACACGGCAGCATGACCAAGGCCCAGGAGCCGGGAGAGCGGGTCATCGCCACCAACCGGAAGGCCTTCTTCAACTACGAGATCCTCGACCGGGCGGAAGCCGGGGTCTCGCTCCTGGGGACGGAGGTCAAGGCCATCCGCGAGGGCGGCTTCAACTTCAAGGACGCGTTCGTGGAGTTCCGCGGCGGCGAGCTGTTCCTGGTGGGCTGCCGCATCGGCCCCTACAGCCACGGGAACCTGCTGAACCACCCCGACGAGCGCGACCGCAAGCTGCTCCTCCACAAGCGGGAGATCCTGAAGATCGGGGGGAAGGCCACGGAGAAGGGCTTCACGATCATGCCCTTGAAGGCCTATTTCAAGAAGGGGCGGGTCAAGGTGGAGATCGGCCTGGCGCGGGGCAAGAAGGCCTACGACAAGCGCGCGGCCATCAAGCGCAAGGACCTCGATCGGGAGACGCGCCAGGCGATCAGGACGCGGCGCGACTCGGCGTAGACCGGGCCAGCTCGACGGCGGCCTTCATCGCCTGCACCAGGCTGCCGCCATCGGCCACGCCGCGCTCGACGATGTCGAAGCCGGTCCCGTGATCCACCGAGGTGCGGACGAAGGGTAGCCCCAGCGTCACGTTCACGGCCTGCCCGAAGGCCGCGAGCTTCACCGGGATGAGCCCCTGATCGTGGTAGTTGGCGATCACGGCGTCGAACTCCCCGCGGATGGCGCGCACGAAGAGGCTGTCGGCGGAGAAGGGGCCCGCGATGTCGATTCCCTCGGCGCGCAGGGCGGCCACCGCCGGCTGCAGCACGTCGCGCTCCTCCTGGCCGAACAGGGCGCCCTCCCCCGCGTGGGGGTTCAGGCCGCAGAGCGCGATCCGGCGCTGGGCGGCGCCGAAGCGCGGCAGCTCCCGGTGCACGAGACGCGACACGCGCATGACCTCGTCCCGCGTCAGGGCGTCGGGGACCGAGCGCAGCGAGCGGTGGATGGTCAAGAGGGCCACACGCAGGCCGCCGCCCACGAACATCATGGCCACGTCGGTGGAGCCCGCGGCCTCCGCGAGCATCTCCGTGTGCCCCGGCCACGAGTAACCCGCGGCGTGGAGCGACTCCTTGTTCAGGGGCGCGGTCACGACCGCGTCGATGCGGCCGTCCAGGGCGTCGCGGGCCGCGCGGAGCGCCGCCTCCGCCGCCGCCCGGCCGGCGGCGGCCGAGCTCTTCCCCAGCGCGACCGGTCCCAGGGCCGCCACATCGACCACCCGCGCGCCGAGCTGCTGCGGGAGCAACAAGCCGAAGCGCTGCGCGCGGTCCATGAGCGACTCCATTGACCCGTAGACGATGACCGGCACCTTCGGCCGCTCGTCGGCAGCGAGAGCCTTGAGGACGATCTCGGGGCCGATGCCGGCGGGGTCGCCGACGGTCAGGGCGAGGATGGGATCGCTGCGGGGGGGCACCGACTAAGGATAGGACGGGCCGGCGTACGTGTCACGAGGGTGGAAATGAACCAGCATCTACATGCAGGAACCGCGCCAGGCGGCCGCGGTATCATCTGCCTCGATGTCCAATGCATTGGGCCGCCTCGGCATCGTCGTGATCGGCCTCGTCGCGGCCTTCCCCGCCGCCGCCGGCGCAGCGACCTACTACGTCTCGCCGTCCGGCAACGACGCCAACCCCTGCACGTTGCCACTGCCCTGCCGCGAGATCCGCCAGCCCCTGACGTTCGTGACGGCGGGCGACACCATCCTGGTTGCGGACGGAAGCTACAAGGGCTTCGACGTCTTCGACGTCCACGGCGCGGTGGGCGCTCCCGTGACCATCCAGGCCCAGGGCTCCGGCGCCGTGGTCCTGGTGACCAACGACCGCCCCGACAACCGCCCCATCCGGGCCAGCATCGAGACCGGCCGCACGGC
>DAINRN010000055.1:0-2476 GCA_036741815.1 Acidobacteriota bacterium | reverse complement strand
CCGCGGATCACAGTGCGCAACGGCGTGTTCGGGAACAACACGACCTGGGGGATTTTCACGGACTTCTCGGACGACCTGCTGCTCGAGAGCAACGAGTGCTACGGCAGCATCGAGGAGCACGGCATCTACGTCTCCAACAGCGGGGACTTCCCCGTGGTGCGCGGCAACCGGGTACACGGCAACAGCGCCTCGGGCATCCAGCTCAACGCCGACCTCAGCGCCGGCGGTGACGGGATCATCACCGGCGCCCTCATCGAGAACAACGTGGCCTGGGGCAACGGGGTGCTCGGCGGCGCCGCCATCAACCTGGACGGCGTGCAGGACTCCATCGTGCGGAACAACCTGCTCTACGACAACCACGCCACCGGCATCGTGAACTACATGGGCGACGGCGCGGAGGGGCCCCGCGGCATGAGCATCCTCCACAACACCATTGACCAGGCGGTGGACGGGCGATGGGCCCTCCTGATGTGGAACACCACCGGGCCGAACTTCGTGCGCAACAACATCCTCCACAACCGCAACCCCAGCCGCGGGGGGATCACCTACCTGGACCCGATCGACGTCACCAACACGGACAGCGACTACAACATCATGGACCTCGTCACTCCCGACGACGGGAACACGGTCTACACGCTGGCCGAATGGCAGGCGCTGGGCCACGAGCCGCACTCGCTGTCCGCGCCGCTGGCCAGCCTGTTCGTGGACCCCGACGCCGGCGACTACCACCTGTCGCCGACCTCGCCCGCCATCGACGCTGGCCAGACGCTGCCGCAAGTAACCGTGGACATCGAGGGCAACCCGCGGCCCTCTGGGGCGTCTTCGGACATCGGGGCGTACGAGCGGACGCCGCCGGTAACACCCGTGATCTCGATCTCCGACTGCTCGGTGGCCGAGGGCAACACCGGCCAGGCGCCGTGCACCTTCACTGTGTCGCTGTCCGCGCCTTCAACCGTGGACGTCAGCGTCTCCTACGCCACCGCGAACGGGACGGCGAGCGCCGGCAGCGATTACAGTCCCGCCGCCGGAACGCTTTTCTTCACGCCCGGGATGACGAGCCTGCCCCTGTCCGTCCAGGTTCTGGGGGACACCGCCGTCGAGACGGACGAGACCTTCCTCGTGAACCTGAGCGCGCCCATCAACGCCGTCCTCGGCGATGCGCAGGGGATGGGGACGATCCTCGACGACGACGCCCCCTCGCTGTCGAGCAACGAGCTCGGCCACGGCACGGTGCAGCACGCGGACCTCCTGGTCCGTCCCGACCTCTACCGGATCGGCCAGAAGCCGTACTCCTCGTACGAGGTCGTGATCGACGGCACCTCGGGGGACATCGTGCCCGTGACGCTCGAACGGCTGGCGGCCGACAACGTGAGCCTCCTGCAGACCGGCGCACCCGTGGCCACCGGCCAGTCGATGAGCCTGCGCTGGGAGAACACGACGGCCCTCACGGTCACCAACCAGCACATTCGGGTGAACGGGCTGTGCTCCACACCCTGCGGGAGCGACGACGTGTACCGGGCCCGGGCCTTCGAGACGACCTACTCCATCCCACGTTTCAACAATGCGGGCAGCCAGGTCACGGTGCTCGTGCTGCAGAACCCCGCCACCTATCCGATCAGCGGGAACGTCTGGTTCTGGAGCGCGGGCGGCCTGCTGGGGAGCCAGCCCTTCAACCTGGCGGCCCGGCAGACGCTCGTCCTGAACACGGCCGGGGTGCCGGGCGTGGCCGGCCACGCCGGGGCGATCACGGTCAGCCACGATGGCCGTTACGGCGACCTCACCGGCAAGACCGTGGCCCTGGAACCGGCCACGGGCTTCAGCTTCGACTCGCCCATGACCGCCCGGCCGCGCTAGACTATGCGGCTGGCCCGCCTGCTCCAATGAACCCCCGACATCCCAGCCGGATCGCGATCTGCTTCCTGGCGTGGCTCGCCGCCCGCCCGGCCGCCGCCACCACCTACGTGATGATGGCGGACGAGGACCTCGCCGACGAGGCCCCCGTCATCGCGGTCGTCCGGGTGCGCGCCATCGAGCCGGCGCCGGCCGGAGGCGCCCCGGCCACGGAGTACCGGGTGGACGCGGAGCGCATCGTGAAAGGGTCGGCCGGCGACACCCTGCGGATACGCGTCCCGGGCGGCACCGGCCCCGGCGGCCTTCGCCTGCGCCTCTTCGGGATGCCCCGTTTCGCCGTGGGCGAGCGCGCCCTCCTCTTCCTGGCGCCCCGGGACGACGGGTCTTTCGGCGTGGTCCAGGCCGTGCTGGGCGCGTTCCACGAGCGTGACTCGCCGGCCGCCGGCCGGCGCGTCGCCCTGCGAGACCTCACGGAGGCCACCGAGGTCGCGCTCCCTGGCCGGCGGGCCGCCGGCGACCGATGGGCGCGCGACTTCGACCGTTTCGTGGAATGGCTCGCCGAGCGGGCCGCGGGCCGCTTCCGCGCGGCCGACTACGTTCTCGCCGGCATCCCTCCCCCGGGGCT
>DAINRN010000054.1:0-11677 GCA_036741815.1 Acidobacteriota bacterium | reverse complement strand
CAGGAGCGTGAGGGCGGCGCAGGTGGACAGGTACACGTCGCTCAACGCCATGCGGTCGTAGAAGAGCGTGAACGGGCACGCGACATAGAGGACGGCGGCGGCCAGCCCCGTCTCGTCGTCGAAGAGGCGGCGCCCGATCTGCCACGCCGCCCAGAGCCCGACCGCGCCCACGACCACCGACGTGAAGCGGCCCGCCCAGAGTGGGTCCTCGGCGCCGGGGACGGTGAAGGCGGTGACCAGGGCCTGCAGCAGCTTGCCGTCCCGCAGCGGCCGGTCGAGCTCCAGACCCTCCCGGACGCGCAGGGACCAGAAGAGGTGCAGCGACTCGTCGATGAAGATGGGCAGGCTGGTCAGGCGGTACGTGCGGATCGGGAAGAATGCGGCGAGCAACAGGAGGAAGGCGGCGGGAGTCAGTGAGCGGCGACCCGTCACCGGCACACTCTCGCAGAAGAGCCGGAAGGCGACAAGAACCGCGGCTAGAGAGGCTCGAAACGGATCCGGGCGCCCGCCGTGTGGGCCAGGAACCTTTTCACGCCGAGGCCGTCGCGCAGCTTCCGCACGGCGAGGGCCGCCTTCTCCAGGTCCTGCCGCTGCTCCGTCGTGACCGATGACTCCGGCACGCCCAGCCAGTCCCGGTAGTAGGCGCAGCTGTCGTGGGCGATGAGCACGACCTGGTGCAGGTCGTGGACCCGGATCAGGAAGCGGAGGCCCTCCTCGAGGGCGCGGCCCTCCAGGAACGTGGCCAGGCTGCCGGAGAGGCACGCCGGCCCCCCGGGTATCGCGAGGCGGTCGTAGCGCGGGAGCCCCAGGCCCTGGTGCAGGAACTCGTCGATCTGCTCGCCCACCCGCCCGTCGCTGCAATAGATCGCGGCGGCATGGATGCGCGCGGCCTCGTAGGGTATCGAGCTCTCGTAGATCGGCGCTTCCGGCATCTGCACACTGTCTCACACCCTGAGTTAGAGTGGACGCCCCGACAGGAGGGAATGGCTTGATGCTTCACCGTCGATCCTTGCTCCTTTGCCTCGCCCTGGCCGGCCTCGCCGTCAATGCCCTGGCCGCGGAGTCCTACGACCCCGCGCTCTTCCGCGAGATGCGCTGGCGGATGATCGGGCCGCACCGGGGAGGGCGCACCAAGGCCGCCGCGGGCATCCCCGAGCGCCCCGGCGTGTTCTACGTCGGCGTGTGCAACGGCGGAGTGTGGAAGACCGACGACTACGGTCGGACCTGGACGCCGATCTTCGACGATCAGCCCACGGGATCGATCGGGGCCATCGCCATCGCCCCCAGCAACCCCGACGTGATCTACGTGGGCAGCGGCGAGGGCCTGCAGCGGCCGGACCTCTCGACGGGCGACGGCATCTACAAATCCACGGACGGCGGGAAGACCTGGGCCCACCTCGGCCTGCGCGACGGCCGGCAGATCCCGCAGATCGTCGTGGACCCCGGCAACCCCGACTGGCTCTTCGTGGCCGTCCTGGGAAGCCCGTACGGCGCGGGTCCCGAGCGGGGCATCTTCCGGTCCACAAACGGCGGTCAGAGCTTCGAGAGGGTCCTCTACCGCGACGAGGACACCGGGGGTGTAGACGTCGTCCTCGACCCGTCCGATGCGCGGACGGTGTACGCCGTGCTCTATGAGTCGCGCCTCGCGCCCTGGGAGAACGGCGTCTTCAACGGCCCCGGTAGCGGCCTGCACAAGTCCACCGACGGCGGGACGACCTGGCGGCCGCTGACCAAGGGGCTTCCCACGTTCGCCGAGGACGGCCTGGGGCGCATCGGCATCACGGTCGCCCCCAGCGAGCCCCGCCGGCTCTTCGCGACCGTGGAGGCCGAGCGAAACGGCGGCCTCTATCGCTCGGACGACGCCGGGGAGAGCTGGTCGCTCGTCAACGCCGACCCGCGCTACACCGATCGGGGGTCGGACTTCGCGGAGGTCAAGGTCCACCCGAAGGACCCGAACACGATCTTCACGGGCAGCATCGTGACCTGGAAGTCCACCGACAGCGGCACGACGTTCACCGGCTTCCGCGGCGCGCCGGGCGGGGACGACTACCACCGCATCTGGATCAACCCGTTGCACCCGGAGGTCATGCTCATCGCCGCGGACCAGGGCGTCATCGTGAGCGTGAACGGCGGCCAGAGCTGGAGCTCCTGGTACAACCAGCCGACCGCGCAGTTCTACCACGTGAGCACGGACAACGCGTTTCCCTACCGTGTGTGCGGCGGGCAGCAGGAGAGCGGGTCCGTCTGCATCCAGAGCCGCGGAGACGACGGCCAGATCACCTTCCGCGAGTGGCACCCGGTGGCCGTCGAGGAGTACGGGTACGTGGCCGCGGACCCGCTGGACCCGGACATCGTCTACGGGGGCAAGATCTCGCGCTACGACCGCAGGACCGGCCAGGCGCAGGACATCTCGCCGAAGATGCTGCGGAGCGACAGCTACCGCTTGATCCGCACGCAGCCCGTCCTCTTCTCCCCCACCGACCCGCGGACGCTCTACTTCAGCTCGAACCAGGTCTGGAAGACCACCGACCGCGGCCAGAGCTGGACGGCCATCAGCCCCGACCTCACGCGCAAGACCTGGACCGCGCCGCCCAACGTCGGCAAGTACCGCGGGACGGAGGCGGCCAAGGCCACGCAGCGCGGCGTCGTCTACACGGTCGCGCCGTCGCCCCTCGACGGGAACCGGATCTGGGCGGGCACCGACGACGGCCTCATCCACGTGACGACGGACGGCGGGAAGACCTGGACGGACGTGACGCCGGCCGATCTGCGCGACCGGCCCTGGAGCAAGGTCTCGCTCATGGACGCCTCGCACTTCGACGCCCAGACGGCCTACGCCGCCATCAACACCTTCCGCCTGGACGACCTGCGCCCGCACATCTACCGCACGCGCGACGGCGGCAAGACGTGGACCCGGATCGTCACGGGGATCCCGGACGGCGGGAGCGTCAACGTGGTGCGCGAGGACCCCGTCCGGCGCGGCCTGCTCTTCGCGGGCACGGAGCAGGCCGTCTACGTCTCCTTCGACGACGGGGAGAGCTGGCAGTCCCTGCGCGGCAACATGCCCGCCACCTCGATCCGCGACCTCGTGATCAAGGACGACGACCTCGTGGTCGGCACGCACGGCCGGTCGTTCTGGATCCTCGACGACATCACGCCGCTGCGGCGCATCGCGCCGGCCTCCCTGGAGGAGGCGGCGTTCCTCTTCCCGCCACAGCAGGCCTGGCGCTTCCGGTGGAACAAGAACACGGACACGCCGCTGCCGCCCGACGAGCCGGCGGGCCAGAACCCGCCGGACGGCGCCATCGTCCATTACTATTTGAAAGGGCCGGCCGCCGGCCCCGTGACGCTGGAGATCGTCGATGCCGAGGGCACGGTGGTCCGCCGCTACAGCAGCGACGATCCTCCCGAGCCGCCGGTCAAGGGCCGCAACATCCCGGACTACTGGATCCGCCCGCCGCAGGTGCTCGCCACGAGCCCCGGCCTGCACCGCTTCGTCTGGGACCTGCACCACCCGCCGCCGTCGGCCGCGAAGTTCGGCTACCCCATCGCCGCGATCTACGCGGACACGCCCCGCGAGCCGCGCGGCCCGTGGGCCGTGCCCGGGACGTACACGGTGCGGCTGACCGTGGACGGCCGCGCGCTCACGCAGCCGCTGGTCCTCAAGATGGACCCGCGCGTGAAGACGCCGCTGGAGGGATTGCGCGCGCAGTTCGACCGTTCGCGGGAGGTCACGGCCGACATGGCCCGCACGCTCGAGGCCCTGAGCGCGGTGCGCGCCGACCAGGCCAAGTTCAAGGAAGGCCCGAAGGCGAAGGCCTTGGCCGACCGCGAGGCCGCGCTCACGGACCTAAACGGGAAGCTGACGAGCCTCTACAGCACCATGCAGGAGGTGGACGTCGCGCCCACGGCGGCCATGATCGAGGCCGCGGCGGAGCTGGGTCGGCAGGTCACCGAAGCTGTGGCCGCCCCTAGAACCGCGCCGACACGCTGATCGCGCGATTGTTCGCGCCGTGAGGGGCGCTCAACTTGTTCCGGAACAAGTTGAGTTGAGCCGGTTACGCTCAACTCGTCCCGGGACGAGTTCCAGCCCGCCGACCGCCTAGGCCGCGGCGGGGCGGTCCTCGACGACCAGGCCGTCGCGGATCTGCACGAAACGCGAGGCCAGACGGGCCACGGCCTGGTCGTGGGTGATCATCACGATCGTCTGCCCGGCGGCGTGGAGCTCGGCGAAGAGAGAGACGATGGCCTGGCCCGAGGCCGAGTCCAGGTTGCCCGTGGGCTCGTCGGCCAGGACGATGGCCGGCGTGTTCACCAGGGCGCGGGCGATGGCCACGCGCTGCATCTGGCCGCCCGACAGCTCGGTGGGCTTGTGGTCCATACGGTCGGCCAGGTCAACGCGGCGGAGCATCTCCTCCGCGCGGGCGCGCCGCTCGGCGGTAGGGACGCCCGCGAAGAGCAGCGGCAGCTCCACGTTCTCCAGCGCGGTGGCGTAGGGCAGCAGGTTGAAGTTCTGGAAGACGAAGCCCACGCGGCGGTTGCGGATCTCGGCCAGGCGGTTGCGGTCCAGGCCGGCCACCGTCTCGCCGGACAGGACGTACTCGCCCGAGGTGGGCGTGTCCAGGCAGCCGACGATGTTCATGAGCGTGGACTTGCCCGACCCCGACGGCCCTACCACCGCCACGTACTCGTTGGCGGCGATGTCCAGATCCACCCCCCGCAGGGCATCCACCTCCACGCGGCCCATGGAGTAGACCTTCCTTATCCCTCTCATCCGGATCATCACTCGTACCTCAAGGACACCGCGGGGTTGACGGACGCGGCGCGGCGCGCCGGGAAATATCCCGCCAGCAGGCCAATGGTCCCCAGCACGGCCGACGTGGCGAAGGCGATGGCGGGCGAGAACGTGGGCCGGCCCAGGAACTCGAAGGCCTCGCCCTTCAAGGGCAGGGACGCGATCACGGCCATGAGGCCGAGCGACACGAGGGTGCCGAGCACGCCGCCCAGGACCGTCATCATCAGGGCCTCCATCACGAAGGGCGCCATCACCTGGCGCACCTTGGCGCCGAGCGCCATCTTCACGCCGATCTCGCGCGTCCGCTCCTTCACTACCGCGTACATGATGTTCGCCACGCCCATGCCGCCCACGAAGAGCGTGAGGGCGCCGATGATGCCCAGGAAGATCTGTATCCCGATGGCGATGTTGCCCGTGATCCTCTGGTTCTCGCGCGTGTCCCAGACGGACAGGGCGCGGGTGTCGTCGGGGTCGAAGCGGTACTTGCGGGCCATGACCCGGTAGATCTGGGCCTTGGCCATGTCCGCGACCTGGGGGCTCTTCGGCTTGTAGACCATGTTGCCGATCTTGCCGTCCGTGAACATGGCTTTGAAGGTGGTGGCGGGGATGGTGGCCTGTCCCTTGTCGGGCCCGCTGTACATGCCCATCATCACCTTCGCCTGCATGACGCCCACGACCAGGAAGGTGGACTGGTTGATCTGGACGGTCTTGCCGACGGGGTCTTCCTTGCCGAAGAGGTCGGTGGCCAGCTCGTCGCCCAGGAACGCGACCCGCCTCTTCTCGAGGAGGTCCCGCTCGTTCGGGAAGCGGCCGCCCGCCGCCGGGATGAGGTTGCGCATGGGGCCGAAGGACGGGTCCACCCCGCGCACGCGCACGTTGACGCTCTTGCTGCCCCGGGTGACGGGGACGAACTTGTTGTACTCGCGGCTGACGGAGGCGATCTCCGGGATGCGGGCCCCGATGATCTCGGCGTCCTCGTCGGTGAACTGTATGGTCCGGCCCGAGGGCAGGCCCGCGTAGGGCTTCGTCGTGGCCCCCGGCCACAGCACCCCGATGTCCTCGCCCAGGCCGCGCGTGGTGCGGTGGAACGCCCGCTTCATGCCCTCTCCGAAGGAGAGGAGCAGGACGATCGACAGGGTGCCCCAGGCGATGGCCAGGACGGTGAGCGCGATGCGCTTCATGTTGTGGGCGGCGTCGGCCCGGAAGAGCCGCCACACCATCGCCACCTCGGCCCGCGAGACCATCAGGAGAGCTTCAGGGCCACCACGGGGTCGAGCATCGAGGCCCGCCGCGCCGGGAACCAGCCCGCCACGATACCGATGGCGCCCAGGAGGATCACGGTGGTGAGGATCACCAGGGGCGAGGCCTCGGGCGTGCCCACGTACTCGTCGAGCGCTTGCGGGAAGACGGCCATCACCAGGAGCGTGATCAGGAACCCGAGCAGGCCGCCCACCGCGGTCAGGGTGAGGGTCTCGGTCAGGAACTGGCCCTGGATGAAGCGGGGCTTGGCCCCCACCGCGAGCTTGATCCCGATCTCGCGGGTGCGCTCCTCCACCACCACATACATGATGTTGGAGACGCCGATCCCGCCCACGATGAGGGTGAACGACCCCACGATCCCCAGGAAGGCGCGGAAGGTGCCGAAGAAGACCCGGAAGAACTTCTCGCTCTCGGTCGTGTCCCACATGCCGATGGCTTCCTTGTCGTTCGCGTCGAACTTGTGGCGGCGGGCGAGGACCTCGTAGACCTTGCGCGTGACCGCCGGGACCTGGGCCGCGTCCCTGGCCTGGAAGATGAAGTTCTCCACGTAGCGCTCGCTGAACAGGCCGCGGTAGGTGGTCTCGGGCATGAAGGCCTTGTCCTTGTCGCGCCCGCTGTAGCTGCTGTCCTGGGCCTTCTCCTGCATGACCCCGATCACCAGGAAGGGCACGTTGTCGATCATCACCGTCTTGCCGACCGCCTCCTCCTTGCCGAAGAGGTCCTCCTTGATTTTGTCGCCAAGAAAGACCACGCGCCGGCGCCGGTCCATGTCCAGGTCGTTCACGTAGCGGCCACCCGGGGCGGGGACGAGGCTGCGCATGGCCGCGAAGATCGGGCTCGTGGCCGACATCTCGGGGGTGAGGCGCGCGCGCTCCCGCCGGAACGTGCTCTTGTCGCGGCTGTACTCGCCGGAGAAGGTGGCCTCGGGGATCTCGCGGCGCAGGGCCTCGATGTCCTCCTCGTTGACGCGGATGCGCCGGCCCTTGCCCAGCCCCTGGAAGGGCAGGGCGGTGCGCGCGGGCCAGGCGATCACGATGTTCTCGCCCAGGCCGTGCTGGTTCTTCCTGATGCGCTTCTCCAGGCCCTCGCCGAAGGCCATGAGCAGCGCCACCGAGACCGTGCCCCAGGTGATGCCCAGCAGGGTCAGGAGCGTCCGCACCTTCTGGTGGCGGACGTCCTGCAAGATCTGCTTGAGGAAGGAAAGGGAGGTCACGTTCGGCTGGGGGGAGCTTTCGCTCCTACTCGATCTTCTTGGGCGGCCGCTCCACCACCAGCTCGCTCTCCTTCAGGCCCGAAGCGACCTCCACGTTGATTCCGTCGGAGAGACCGACCTTGATCTCCTTCTTCGTCGGCTCCTCGCCCGTTCCCGGGACCTCGACCGTGGACTTCCCTCCCTCCATCGTGACCAGCCGCTCCGGGAGCAGGAGCACGTCCTTCTTCTCGCGGACCACGATGTCGGCGTTGGCGGAGTACCCGGCGCGCAGGGTGACGCCCGCGGCGGGCAAAAGCTCGATCTCGACGTCGAAGAGCGTCGCCCCTTCGGCCGTCTTGGACTTGGGCGCGATCTTGTAGACACGCCCGTCCACGGCGGCGTCGGGCAGGGCCCCGATCTTGATCCGCGCGGGCATGGCCTCGTGCAGCTTGCCCACGTCGATCTCGTCCACGGTGCCCTTGAAGACGAGGGTGGACATGTCGGCCAGGGTGGTGAGGGCGGTGCCGGCCTGGTACGAGGTGAGGGGCACCACGGGGTCGCCCTCGTTGACCAGCAGCTCGAGGACCGTGCCCGCGATGGGGGCGCGGATGATGGACTCCACGTTGCCGCTCTTGATCCGGCCCTTCTGGATGAGGGCCAGCTTCTCGGTGGCCAGGCTCAGCCGGATGCGCGCCTCCTCGATGTCCTTGTCCACCTGCTCCGACTCCTGGTTCGAGAGGATGCCCTGCTTCTTCAGGGCCTCGCTACGGTCGTGCCGCTTGCGCGCCTGGTCGTAGGTGTTCTGCGCGATCTCGACCTCGCGCCGCGCCTCGGTCAGCTCGAGGGGCGTGGGGTCGGGGATGATCTCGAAGAGGGGATCGCCGGCCTTGACCCTGTCCCCCACTTCCCGGAAGGAGGTCTTGACGATGCCCGAGATCTTGCTCTTGACCGCCACCTCCCGCTTCGGCCGGATGGCGCCCACGGCCAGGGCCTTCTCGACGACCGGGCCTTTGGTCACGGCCACCGTCTTGTAGTCCTTTTCTTTGTGTGAGATGGAGCGGCTGTAGAGGGCCGCGGCCACGCCCGCGAGCGCTACCGCCCCCCCGATGATCACCGCCTTGCGCATGCGCACACCTTTCTCCGGGCGAAACACCTCGCCGAAGGACTGTTTGACGAAGAGACACCTATAAGACGTTACGAGGTGGACGGAGGGTTCAAAAAAAAGAGGGCTAGTGCTTCTTTCCCTTGCCGTGGCCCTTGCCGCGGCCCTTCGGGGCGGGGTCGGCGGGTGGCGGGTTGGTCTGCTTTCGGGCTTCCTCCCAGACCTTCTCCAGGACGTCCTGGACCTGGTCGGCGGCGGGGTCTGACGCGGACGCCGGCGCGGGCGTCCGGGCCGGAGGGGCCTGGCGGACGGCCGGACGCGCGGGGGCGGGAGCGGCGGAAGGAGCAATCGGCCCCGGGCGCGCCGCGGGCGGCGCGACCGCCGCTTCCGGCGACCACGGACGGTTCCGCAACAGCCAGACCGCACCGATCCCGGCGCCGAAGGCCAGGACGATCAGGGCAAAGGTCAAAGCTCGGCGGCGGCGCGGCGGCACGGGCACGGCGCCGACGGTGGCGGTGGGGGGCGGGTCCGTGGCGACGACCGAGGGCGGCACGGTGGTCCGCACGGGCGGGGTCGCCGGCACGGCGGCGGAGGCACCGCGCAGCTCCTGCAGGAACGCGGCGGCGCCGCCGGTCCGCTCCGAGGGCGACTTGGCCAGGGCCCTCATCACCGCCGCGGAGACGTGGTCGGGGACCTCCGACCGCACGGCCTTTGGCGGCGGCGGGTCCCACTGCAGCACGTCCATGGCGATCGTCTCGCGGGTCACGCCGCGGAACGGCTTCTCTCCCGTGAGGAGCCGATAGGCGAGCGCGCCCAGCGCGAAGACGTCGCTGCGCGCGTCGGCCACGCCGCCGCGGACGATCTCCGGCGCGGTGTACCCGGGCGTGCCCAGGCTCACCCCGGCCTCGGTCAGGTCGGACCCGTCGAGACGGGCGATCCCGAAGTCCCCGACCTTCACCCGGCCGCGCTCGTCGAGGAAGACGTTGGCGGGCTTGATGTCGCGGTGCACGATCCCGTGGGCGTGCGCCTCCTCCAGCGCGGAGGCCACCTCCTCCACGATGCCCAGGGCCTGGGCGACGGGCAGCCGCGGGTTCTCCTTGAGGAGCGTCTCCAGCGAGACGCCGGCCACGTACTCCATCACGATGAACGGCGTGGCGGTGGGCTCGTCGAGGCCGAAGTCGTGGACGGAGACGATGTGCGGGTGTGCCAGGCGGCCCGCGGCGCGCGCCTCGCGCCGGAAGCGCTCCAGGAACTCCTCCCGCTGGTCGGTCCCGAGCAGGATGGCCTGCACGGTCTTCACGGCCACCACGCGGTCGAGGGCGGGGTCGCGCGCCTTGTAGACCGCGCCCATCCCTCCCCGCGCCAGGAGGCCCTGGACCTCGTATCGGCCGAGGCGAGCGGGGACGGAGGCCGGGCGCGGGTCAGTCATCCGCGACCAGGAGCAGGAACGACGTGCCCGCCTTGCTCCCCAGGTCGCGCAGCACGATGCGCTCGCCGTGGCACTCGACGGCGGCGTGGAGGGCGGACATCCCGGGATCGGGCACGTCGAGGTCGGCGCCGCCTCCTGCCAGGCCCAGGTTCAGCCGCGGACGGTCGAGGGTCACCCGGGTGCCCTTGCGCGGCCCCGTGGCGACAACGACCGAGACACGCTTGCCCGCCGGCAGGCGCAGGGTGGCCGCCGCCGCGCCGATCTGGGTGGGATCCTCGCCGGGGGCGAGACGCTCGAGGACGGGCTCGGTCTGGGGATCGTCAGGGCCGGCCGTCGCGGACGGGCCCGCTGCGGCCCTGACCAAAATGTGGCCGCACGCGGGACACACCACCGTGGCCCTGCCTTCGTGCTCGCGGGCGATGGCGAACGACTCGTGGCAGGACGGGCAGCGCGCGGTCACCTCACCGCTCCCTTCGAGCCGGGCCGCCTACGGCCGGGTGACCATCAGCGTGATGACGTAGGCGGCGGGATCGATGACGACCCCCAAGTGCGGGCCGGGGGCCACGGCGGCGAGGCGGATCCGGTACGCGCCGTGGTCCACCTGGGTGGGATAGCCCGTGTTGGTGTGCACCTCGTACGCCGTCGGCGACTGCCCGGCCGTGGACGCCTGCAGCTTCGCCACCGCGTCGCCCTCCCACGGGCACTGGACCTCGGGCGCGCAGCGGGAATCACCGGTGATGGCCTCGAAGGTGATCTTCAGCGGCTCCTGGCCCACGAGTACGGACTGGCCGGGGCCCAGCTCGAACTCCTGGTCGGTGGTCACGGAGTTCGCGGTCGTCGCTTTCGAGGGGTCGCCGACGCGCGGCGTGGAGCTGCAGCCCCACGCGCCGAGCGCGGCCAGCAGCAGGACCTGAGCGAGAGATCTGGACATGGCGGTCCTCCCGGTATCAAGACGCGGTCGCGGCCTTCAGGTACAGGGGCGAAGTCCCCAGCGCCTTCCACTTCTCGGGCAGGCGGTAGAGCGGGTTCGGGGCGTCCACGCAGACGCCGCACTTGATGCAGCCCTGCAGCTCGGGGCAATGGGCGGTGGGCAGCTCCTTGACGCTCTTGTCCAGCTCGCGCAGGTAGTAGGCCTTGCTCACCCCGTTGTCCACGATGTCCCACGGCAACATCTCGTCCCGGCCGCGGCCGCGGAAGAGGTAGAAGCGCGGGTCGAGGCCGGCCGCCTTCATGCCCCGCTTCAGGTCCACGCCCTGCACGACCGCGGCCTCGAGCGCGTCGGCCACGCGCCGATCGCCCAGGGCCAGGACGGACTGGGTGGCGCCCGTGCGCGCGCTCTTGCAGATGGCGTCCACGTTGGGCATCTTGCCGAAGGCCTTTCGCAGGTACTGTAGCTTGCGGTCGGTCTCCTTCGGGTCCTCGAGGGGCAGCCACTGGTAGGGCGTCCCCGGCTTGGGGATGAAGGGGTTGACGGAGGGGTGGATGCGGCCCACGCGGCCGCGGCCGCGGCCCACGGCCAGCATCCGCTCGCGGATGCGGTCCGTCAGGTCCACGATCCCTTCCACGTCCGCGTGCTCTTCCCAGGGGAGCCCGACCATGTAGTAGAGCTTCAGGTTCTGGATGCCGTTCTCGAAGATCCAGGTGGCCTTGTCGAGGATCTCCTCGTTCGTGAACTTCTTGTTGAGGATCTTGCGCATGCGGTCGGAGCCGCACTCGGGCGCGAGCGTCAGCCCCTGGACGCCGGTGTCCGCGAGCTTGAACACGAACTGCGGCGTGAGGTCGTCGAGCCGCAGCGAGGCGACCGAGACCTCGTAGTCCATGCCCGCGAGGTCGTCGACGATCCCGTCGATCTCGGGGTGGTCGCAAACCGCCGTCGAGACGAGGCCGATCTTGCTCGTC
>DAINRN010000053.1:9929-11753 GCA_036741815.1 Acidobacteriota bacterium | reverse complement strand
TCGCGGGCCTGCGCCACACGATCGACCTTCGATCCCTGGCTTCCGTCCGCCCGGCGTAGCCCAGGGATCGAAGGTCGATCGTGTGGCGCAGGCCCGCGACGCTCAAGATGCGGTAGAGCATCCGGCGGAGCTGCACCGAGGGGACTGCCCGCACGTGGCGGTCCGCCGCCTGCCCATCCGCCAGCGAGCGGCGGAGGTAGCGCAGCTTGGCCACGGGATCGGTGATGCTCTGGCTCACCGACCCGATGGCCCGCTCGAGCTCGCCTCCCCCATCGGCGTCCGATGCCGGGGGTCGGGACGTCATGGGCTCAGGACCTCCCTAAACGCCTACGAGCTAAACGCCTAACAGGTGGCCGATTATAGGCCCGCCCCGCGGGCGGGACAAGCTTCAGTCCAGCCCGGGCCCGAGGACGAGGGCCACGGGGGCGCCGCGCTCGAAGAGGCGGCGGGCGGTGGCGTTCAGCTGCGCGAGGGTCAGGGCCTCGGGATCGAGCCCCGGTGGGTCCGTGGCCCCTTCCAGGGCCCTCGCGGCCACGTCGTCCGACCCCTCGCTGCGCAGCAGGTCGCGGCCGCGGAGGTAGGTCTTCGCCTCCTGGAGCTCCGCCTGCGTGAACGTCCCGCGCGCCGCCCCTTCCAGGACCTCGCGGATGCGGCGTAGCGTCTCCCGTGCGTCCGCGCGGCTGGCGGCCGTGCGCACGGCCAGGAAGCCCGGCGCGCCCGGCGCCTCGCGCAACGTTGCGTAGACCGAGTAGGCGAGGCCCGGGCCGACGAGCGCCTCGCCGAGGCGCCCCGCGTACCCCGTCTCGCCGAGCAGGTAGAGCAAGGCTTTCGTGGCCGCGCGGTCCGCTCCGGTGGCCCGCTCGCCCGGCCAGACGACCAGGATGTCGTCCTGTCCCTTGTCCGGCTGGGAGACGAGGCGCTCGGTCCACTGCGCGGGACCGCGTGGTGGGGCGGCGGGGGCCGGCGGCCCGATGCGCGGAACCGAGGCCCGCCATCCTCCGAGCGTGCGGGCCAGCGCCTCGCGGGCGGCCGCCACCTCGATGGCGCCGGCCAGCGCCACCTGCATCCGAGCCGGCTGCGCGTGCTCGCGGGCGAAGGCGGTCAGCCGCTCCGCGCCCAGCGCGCCCAGCGTCCCTTCGGCGCCCCACGCGGGGCCCGCGAGACCGGACCCGGGCGGATACAGCTCCGCGAGCGCATGCGCCCAGAGGGCCGTCTCCGGCGAGCCGGCTCCCGGGCGCGCTCCTGGGCCGCTTTCAGGAGGGCGGCCCACGCGGCGGCGTCGAGCGGACGCGCGGCGGCGTCGAGCCTCCGGGCCAGGACCGCGAGCAGCTCGGGCAGGTCGCCGGCGAGGCCGCGCGCGGAGACCTCGATCCAGCGGAAGTTGGAGAAGGCATCGGGCTCGTCGTGCAGCCTGAAGGCCAGGCCCGCCGGCGCCGTGGGCTCGTCCGGCACGGGACGTGACAGGCGCTCGGTGAGCAGGGCAGAAAGCGCGACCTCGGCCGCGCCCCGCGGGGGGCCCACGTCGAGCCGCGCGCGGAGGGCGACCATCCCGGCGCCCACTCCGGGCAGGACCTGGACGCGCACGCCGTTGGCCAGGGTCGAAGAGACGGGAGGCGCGGGCGCGGGTTGGACGGGGGCTGCCCCGGCGGGAGCGACGACGGTTTGCGTCGGCGTCGTGGGCGGTGGCGGCGGGGGAGCGGGCGACGCCTGCGCGGGCACGAACCATCCCACGGTCGACTGCTCCGTGCGCAGGCGCTCGCGCGCGAAACGGCGCAGGTCGTCGATCGTCACGCGCTCCAACTGCTCGGGCAGCGCGCCCAACGA
>DAINRN010000053.1:0-9919 GCA_036741815.1 Acidobacteriota bacterium | reverse complement strand
GCGGCCCGCCAGGTCGTCGAGGTCCGCCGCCCACCCGGACCGGACCTGCCGGCGCGCGGCCCGCAGCTCGTCCCCGGTCCAGTCCCGGGCCGCGGCTTCGGAGACCGCCCGGAGCAGCGCCTCCTCGGCCGCGCCGAGCCCCTCCGCGCGCGGCACCGCCGCCTGCACCGTGTACGCGTAGGGATAGCGCGAGGCCTGCCAGTCGGACGCGACGCGGGTCGCGAGGCCGGCGTCGACCAGCGCGCGCTGGAGCGGGGTGCGCGCCGGCGGCGCGTAGTCGCGCGTGAAATAGAAGCCCTTCCCGCCCGCCAGCAGCGCGTCGAAGAGGACCATGACCGGGAAATCCGCGTCGCGCAGGGCCGGGGCCCGCCACGCGGCCATGACCAGCGCGTGGGGGCCCGGGAGGCGGAGGACCACGCGCCGCTGCCCGGACTGGTCCGGCTCCACCGTCCGCACATCGCTGCTCTCGCCTCCTCGCGGGATCGGGCCGAACCGGCGGCGGACCTCCTCCTCGGCCCGGGCCGCCTCCACGTCGCCGACGATGGCCAGCACGGTATTGCCGGGATGGTAGAAGCGCCGGTAGAAGCGGAACGCCTCGTCGCGCGTGATCTTCTCCACGTCGGTGAGCCAGCCGATGGTGTTGTTGCGGTAGGGGTGGAGCGCGAACGACGCCGCCATCATCGCGTCGTAGAGGAGGGACTGCGGGTCGTCGTAGGAGCGCAGCTCCGCGATGACGCTCGTGCGCTCCTTCTCGAACTCGCCAGGGTCGAACACGGCGGCCGTCATGCGGTCGGCCTCGATGTCGAGGGCCAGCCCCAGCGCCTCCCGCGGCACGGTGGCGGCGTAATAGGTCTGGTCGATCCAGGTGTACCCGTTCCAGCGCCCGCCGATGCGGGTGATGGACTCCGTGTTCTCGCTCCCCGGGAAGCGCGCGCTGGCCCGGAAGTTCATGTGCTCGACGTAGTGGGCGATGCCGGTCTGGCCGGCGGCCTCGTTGCGCGCGCCCGCCGCGTACATGATCGCGACCGACACCAGCGGGGCGCGGCGGTCCTCCTGGACGAGGACGGTCAGGCCGTTGTCGAGGACGACGCGGCGGAAATCGGCGGGACCGGCCCAGAGCGTGGCGGGAGCGAGGAGCAGACCGAGCAGGGCGCGGCGGACCCGCATGGGCCGGGAGTGTAACTGAATCAGTACAGCGGCCGGGGGAAGAGCGCGGAGGCCCGCGGCGAGCGCAGGTAGGAGAACAGCAGCGCACAGGACGGGACCTCGTAGAGGCTGTGGACGAAGACCGAGGTGGGGAAGCGCACCGGCGCGTGGGCAAAGGCCAGGGCCAGGACGACGGCGTGCGTCGCCAGCGCGGCCAGGCAATAGACCATGGCGATCGAGCGGCACAGCGCGATGCGCCGCCAGAGGCCGGCGGCCAGGATCACGTAGAGGAGGCTCCGGCCCAGCGCCTCCCACACGGGCCAGAAGGTCAGCGGACGCGGCGCCTCGGCGAGGCCGAGGACGATCTCGATCAGGCCGCCCAGGGCGAAGAAGCCAGCCGTCACCCGCACGCCCAGGGGCGTCATGCTCGGATTATAGGCACGGCTTGAGGCACCGCCGGCGCGGTCCTAGAATGATCGAGCACCGCTTGCGGGTGCCCATGAACAAGCCCAAGATCTCCCGGCGCCGCGCCCCCCGGCTCCCCATCCATCTCGAGGGGTCGCTGTCCGGCCGCGTGCCGCGCCGGGTCACGGTGGTGGACGTCAGCCTGACGGGCTGCCTCGTACAGTGCGGCTCGCTGCTCGACCCGGGCGCGATCCTGGACCTGAAGGTCGCGCTCGACCCCGATCCCCTGGCCGCCAAGGTGCGGGTGGCGGACTCCTACGTCGACGGAGGGGCCGCCCCCGCCGAGTCCCCGCGCTATCTCGCCGGCCTCGAGTTCCTGAGCCTGCCCGCCCGGGAGGCGACGCGCCTTCGCCGTTTCCTGGACGAAGAGAGGAGGCGCCGGCGGAGTGCGGACGGTCCCTCTCACTGACGTCGCCACCCGGGAGCTGCGCCCGCTGCTGCAGGAGGAGTCCGAGTACTGGCAGGAGGAGCTCCTCTGGGACTACTCCGAGGTCTCCGCCGCGGTGCTGAGCGGGCTGGAGCGCCGGGCGCTGTCCGGCTTCGTCCTGCGCGACGGCCTGCGCTCCGTCGCGTACTGCTACTACATGCTGGACGGCGGGCGCGCGATCGTGGGCTCGCTCTTCGCCGCCCTTGGCTTCCGCGGCAGGGGGCACGAGGAGTCCCTCCTCGACGCCGTGCTGGCCGCGGCCCAGGGCCGCCCCGGCAACGACCGGGTCGAGTGCCAGACGCTGTTCTCGACCTCGCGCAGGGCGGACGACCGCTTCGCCCGGGCCGGCTTCGAGAGCCGGCGGCGCCATTACCTGGTGCGGCCGCTCGACGGCCCCGTCGCGATCCAGAAGCACGCCTTCAAGCTGCGCCCCGTGCGCCGCGACGACCTCGCCGCCGCGGCCCAGATCATCCACCGCAGCCACCAGGGCAGCCTGGACGCCGCGCTGAACCTGACCTACGCCACGCCGGCCCTGTGCCGGAGCTTCGTGGAGACGCTCGTGCTCCGCGCCGGCTGCGGCCGCTTCGACCCCGAGGCCTCGCTGGTGGCCGAGGGCCGCGGGGGCCCGGTCGGCGTGCTCCTGGCCAGCCAGCTCTCGTCCAGCAACGGCCACGTGTGCCAGGTGTCCGTGCTGGCCGACGAGCAGTCCCGCGGCCTCGGTACCGTCCTCGTCACGTCGGCGCTGGCGGCCTTCCGGCGCCAGGGCCTGGCGAGCGCCAGCCTCTCCGTGACCCTCGAGAACCACCGCGCGTACCGCCTGTACCGGACGCTGGGCTTCCGGCTGCGCAAGGAGTTCGCGGCCCACGCCTGGGTCCGTCCTCCCGCGCGGATCGAGCTGCCGGCGTGACCCTGCTGGCCGCGCTGGCCCTCGCGGCCGCGGCGGCGGCGCCGGGCCCGCTGGTGGTCTTCGCGCCGGAACCGGCCGTGGCCGACCCCGAGACCGCCTGGATCGGGGAGGCCGTATCCGACCGGCTCGCGCACGACCTGGCGGCGCTCGGCGTGGACGCGGTGGAGCGGGCGGATCGGCTGCGGGCGCAGGAGGCCCTCGAGATCCCGCCCGTGGCCCTGAGCCGCGCGACGTGCATCCGCATCGCCGAGGGGCTGGGAGCGTCGCGCCTGGTGGTCGGATCGTACCGGGTCGACATGGGGAACGTTGCGCTCAACCTGAGCGTGCTGGACGCCGCGCGGGGGACGACCAGCCCCCCGCTCGTCGCCTCGGGGTACCTGGACAGGCTGCCCATCGTGATCCAGGCCGTGGCCTGGGACGTCGCAGCCGCCCTCGGCCCGGGGCCCCGCGCACGGACCCGCGAGGACCTCGGCCGCCTGCGGGGGATGGTCCCGCCCGCGGCGTTCAAGGCCTACGGCCAGGGCCTCAGCGCGCGCAAGTTCACGACGCGGGCGCAGCTGCTGCGCCGCTCCCTGGCCCTGGCCCCGGTGCACGACGACGCCCGGCTCGCCCTGGCCCGGAACCTCCTCGAGCAGCGCGAGCTGTCCGCCGCCGAAGCCGTCCTCGGCGGGGTGGAGCCGTCGTCGCCCTTCTCCCGCGCGGCCCGGTTCCTCCAGGCCGTGGCGCGCCTGGAGATCGGCCGCTACCGCGAGGCCGCCGCGGCCTTCGAAGCGCTGGACGGCGAGCGCCCGTCCGCCGCGGTGCACAACGACCGCGGCCTGGCCCTGCTGAGGCTCCGCTCGAAAGAGCCGCGCGCGTCCGACGTCCTGCGCCGCGCGGTGGAGATGGAGCCGGAGTCCACCGACCTGATCTTCAACCTCGGCTTCGCGCTCCTGAGCGAGGGCGACGAGGACGGCGCCGCCTACTGGCTCCGCGACGCCGTGCGCCGCGACGCGCTCGATGTCCGCGCCCGCGTCGTCCTCTCGTGGGCCCTGAAGAAGGGCGAGCGGGCCGCGGAAGCGGCCGAGGAGTGGAAGGGCGTGACGGCCCTGGCGCCCCACTACGACTCCATCGCCGCGCCGGACCTGGCGCGGCGGTTCGAGCGCATCCTCCCGTCCGAGCGGATGCTGGCCGCGGACCGCTCCGGCCGCAGCGCGCCGGAGGTGGCGGCCACGCTGGTGGGGCGCGGCGAGCGCCTCCTGCGCGCCGGGGACCTGGACGGGGCGCTGCGCGACCTCACGCGGGCCGTGTACCTCGATCCGTACGCCTCGCGCGTCCACCTCCTCCTCGGGCGCACCCACCGCGCTCGCGGCGAATGGGAGATGGCCGAGAGCGAGCTGCGCATGGCTCTCTGGTCCACGGGCGACGCCTCGGCGCGCCTCGAGCTGGCCGCCGTCCTCAAGGAGATGGGGCGCAGGGCGGAGGCCCAGGCCGAGGCCGGGAAGGTCCTGAAGGAGGATCCCCGGAACGCGGCGGCGCGCCGGATCCTGGACGCGCCGTGAGCGGCGCGGCCCCCGGCGTGCCCTTATAATCGCAAGGTGACGGCTTCGCGCCTGGCCATCGTCGTGCTCCTGGCCGCGCCCGCCTGGGCGGACACCCCCGCGCCGGCCCGGCCGGCCGTGTCACGGGAGGAGGCCCAGTCCTTCGAGCGGAAGCTGGACATCATCAAGAGACAGAGCCAGGCCAAGGGCCCGGGCCGCCCGGACAGCGTGCTCGTCACCGAAGGGGAGCTGAACTCCTACCTGAACCTGACCTACGCGCCCCGGATGCCGCCCGGCGTCTCGGACGTGAACGTGCGGCTCGAGGCCGAGCGCATCCGCGCCAGCGGCCTTCTCGACCTGGAGCGGGTCCGGGGCAACGTGCCTGCTCCGTCGGCGTGGAGCCCGCTGGCGTACCTGCGCGGCAAGGTTTCAGTCGAGCTGGCGGGCCGGCTGCAGACGCGCGACGGCTACGGCACGTTCGCGGTCGAGGACGCGTCGATCGCGTCGATTCCCGTGCCCATGGTGCTGCTCGAGCAGATCGTCAGCTCGGCGACCAAGAAGCCCTCGGATCCCGACGGGATCAACCTCAACGAGCGGTTTCGCCTGCCCTACGCGGTGAGCCGCGTCCGCGTCGGGATGGCGCGCGCGGTCCTGGACTTCTAGGCCGGCCGGCCTTCGCGCTCCGCCCGGGCCCCGCGACGCGGCCCGGGGACGTATCCTCATGACCGCGTCCATGGACCTCGCCGCGCCCGTGCAGTTCGTGAAGGGAGTGGGTCCGCAACGCGCCGCGGCTCTCGCCGGGCTGGGCGTGGCCACGGCCGAGGACCTGCTCAACCACATCCCCCTTCGCTACGAAGACCGGCGCCGCTTCGCGCGTATCGCGGAGCTCCAGCCGGGGATGAGGGTCTCGGTCTCCGGCACCATCGCCGTCGCGGGCCTGCGCCGGGCGCGCCGGATGACGCTGTACGAGATCCGGCTCGAGGACGACAGCGGGCGCCTCAAGGCCCTGTGGTTCAACCAGCCGTTCCTGAAGGACGTCCTGCAGCGCGGCACGCGGGTCGTGCTGTTCGGCCTCGTCGAGCGCGACGCGGCGGGCGGCCGCCTGCTCGCCATGGCGTCGCCGCAGTACGAGGTGTTCGACGACCGGGACGCGCCCGGCGTCCACACGGGGCGCATCGTCCCCGTGTACGAGAAGCTCGGGCCGCTGACCGGGAAGGGGCTGCGCAGGATCCTGACGCGGCTGGCGGGCGAGGTCCCGGCGGGCCTCGCCGACCCGCTGCCCGAAGGCGTGCGCGAGCGCCTGGGCGTGATGGGCCGCGGCGAGGCCATCCGGCGCATCCACGATCCGGGCGACTTCGACCTCTCCGCCCTCAACGCGGCCCGCAGCCCGGCCCACGTCCGCCTGATCCTCGAGGAGTTCTTCCTGTTCCAGCTCGGCCTCGCCCTGCGCCGCCAGGGCCTTCGCGGCCATCGCAAGGGAATCGCCTTCGAGGTCACCGACCGCACGCGCGATGCGGTCAAGCGGATCCTCCCCTTCCCGCTCACGGGCGCGCAGAAGCGCGTGCTCCGCGAGATCGCCGACGACATGCGCTCGCCGCATCCCATGAACCGCCTCGTCCAGGGCGACGTCGGGGCAGGGAAGACCATGGTCGCGCTCCTGGCCATGGTCGTGGCGCTGGAGAGCGGGGCCCAGGCGGCGTTCATGGCCCCCACCGAGATCCTGGCCGAGCAGCACTTCCTCACCTTCCGCCGCCTGCTGGCCCGGTGCCCGTACGCCGTCGAGCACGTGAGCTCGGCCCTGCGAGGGAAGGAGCGCGCGGCGGCCCTGGCCCGGCTGGCGAGCGGGGAAGCGCAGATCGCGGTGGGCACGCACGCCCTGATCCAGGAGGGCGTGAGCTTCAAGAAGCTCGGCCTGGCCATCGTGGACGAGCAGCACCGCTTCGGCGTCCTGCAGCGCGAGGACCTGGCCCGCAAGGGCTACGACGTGGACGTGCTGGTGATGACGGCCACGCCCATCCCGCGCACGCTCGCGCTCACCGCGTACGGGGACCTCGACGTCTCCGTCGTGGACGAGCGCCCGCCGGGGAGGACGGAGATCCGGACCGTGCAGCGGCCGGCCTCGGAGCGCCGTGAGGTCGTCGACCTCGTGGCCCGCGAGATCGCCGACGGCCGGCAAGCCTACGTCGTCTATCCGCTGGTCGAGGAGTCGGAGAAGCTCGAGGACGTCAAGGCGGCGACGCAGATGGCCGAGGAATGGCGCGCGGCGCTGCCGGGGACCGCCGTCGGCCTCTTGCACGGCCGCCTGAAGAGCGCGGAGAAGGAGGCGGTGATGGCCGCCTTCGCCGCGGGCCGGGTCCAGGTGCTGGTCGCCACCACCGTGGTCGAGGTGGGCGTGGACGTGGCCAACGCGACCGTCATGGTCATCGAGCACGCGGAGCGCTTCGGCCTGTCGCAGCTGCACCAGCTGCGCGGCCGCGTGGGACGCGGCCGGTCCTCGTCCACCTGCGTGCTGCTGACCCACGGGCGCCTCTCCGACGTGGCCCGGGCCCGCCTCGACGTCATGACCCGCACCGGCGACGGCTTCGCGATCGCGGAGAAGGACCTCGAGATCCGCGGCCCCGGCGACTTCTTCGGGACGCGTCAATGGGGCCTTCCGAACCTGCGGGTGGCGAACCTGGTCCGCGACCGCGACCTCCTGGAACGCGCGCGGGTCGAGGCCTTCCGCTGCGCGGAGGAGATGAAGACGACCGGGGCCACGGGCGCGCTCGGCGCGTTCCTGCAGCAGGGCGGCTGGGAGCGGCGCTTCGGCCTGGCGAGGGTGGGCTAGGCTACTTCAGGCCCTCGACCACCTGGAGCTCGTCGAGCTGGCGGCGATAGGAGTAGACGTACGAACGGCCGTCGCCGCTCATGAGCACCGGGCCGATCTGGAGGATCCCCGCCGGATCCGGGGGCGTGAGGGCCCGCCAGGGGCGCCGGGCGCCGGACGCCACGTCGACGAGATCGATGCTCGCGGGCACGGACGGGCCGCGCCCCACGTAGATGGACCGCCCGTCGGCGGACCAGCGGATGGGCACGTCGCCGCGCGTGACGCCCGCCAGCGGTCGCGGTTCTCCGCCCTCGATCGGATAGAGACCCACGCTACCGTCGCCGGCCATGGCCACGGCGAAACGGCCGTCGGGGGAGAGCGGCTTCCAGTTGTAGACAGTGACCCCCTCGGCGGATACGGCCCTCGGCCGCCCATCCGGCACATCCATCACGTAAAGGCGGCTCCCGTGTCCCGTCTCGTGGCCGGAGGCGAGGATCCGGCGCCCGTCGGAGAACCAGCTCATGGAGTGGTATACGATCGCGGTCCTGGGCATTGTCCGGGGCTCCCCCGCGCCGGTGGGGAGCAACACGAGGTCGGTGCTCTCTCCCGACTTCACCGCGGCCAACGCCCACTTCCCATCGGGAGACAGGCCCCCGGCCCGCCGCCCCGAACCGATGCGGACCGCGGGCGAACCGTCGGTCTTCCGCACGTAGATGGCGTTATTGCCGGCGCTGTCCACGAGGTTCTGCTCCTCGAAGAGCAGCGTCCGGCCGTCGTCGGACAGATCGACGGGGAATGACCAGTCGAGCCAGGACAGATTGCGGTCCGTGGCTTCGCCCGGCGCCCGGCCCACGATCTCTCGGCGCCAGTTCGCGCGGCTCAGGAGCAGCCGGCCGTCGCGGGAGATGTCGTGGACGACCTCCCCGCCCGGCAGCGGCCAGATGCGGCGACTGCGGCCGTCGAGGTTGACTGCGCCGATGCCTGCGATCCAGACCTCATCCCCCCTGGGAGACCAGGCCAGGCCGTTGATCGCGAAGGGCGCGAGGACCTTGCGGGACTTCTGGAGGTCCACGACCGCGACGACCCCCACGTTATCGCCCCGTTGAGCGTGGTCGATGAACGCGATCCTCTGGCCGTCGGGGGACACGCGGGCGTGGCTGATCCAGCCGGCCGTCTTGTAGAGGACGGTGCCCGCGGGGTACTCGAGGCGGCGGCGCTCGCCGGTGTCGCGCACGATGGCGAGCCGGCTCCCGTCCGGGGCCCAGTCCGCCTCCTGGACGTTCTCGAGTACCTCGCGGGGCGCGCCTCCTCCGAGCGGCATCCGGGCCAGCGTGCTCGTGCTCTCGAATCCGAAGAGGAAGCGGTGGCCGAGCGCGATCGCCATCTCGCCGGAAGACGAGATGGACAGGAGGTTCGCCCCCGGGATTCCCAGCGAGCGAGACTCCGGGCTGTCGAGGCGGACCGTGAAGACCTCGACCGGACTTCCCTCCCAGGCGGCGCCGTAGGCGACGGTCTGGCCGTCAGGCGCGAACCGCGCCGAGAGGACGGCCCCGCGGCGGAACGTCAGGCGGGTGAACGTGAGATCGGGGGCCTCGGGGACGGCCCGGCGCGCGAGCAGCATGCCCAGGGCGACGCCCGCGGCGAGCCCCACAGCGGTCCAGGCCGCGGGCACAAGCCAGCGCGCGCGAGGAGGCCCGACCGCCACGGTCGGCCCGGACACGCCCGTCTCCGAGAGGTGCTCGCGGACGCTGGCCAGGTCCCGCGCGAGGTCGCGCGTGGACGCGAAGCGATCGTCGGGGTCCTTGGCCAGGCAGCGCTCGATGATCCAACGCAGCGGCCCGGGCGTCCGGGGGCTGAGCTTGGCCACGTCCTCCGGGTCCTCGCGGATGATGGCGGCCAGGGTCTCCGCGCTCGTCTTGCGCTGAAACGGTCGTACGCCCGTGGCCATCTCGTAGAGGATCGTGCCCAGCGAGAACTGGTCCGTGCGGAAATCCACCGTGTGGCCGCTGGCCTGCTCGGGCGACATGTATCCCACGGTGCCCATCACCGCGCCGGGATGGGTGGCGGGTTTGGCGGCGGTCGGGAGGTTCGTGAGCTCCTCGGGAAGCGGATTCATCAGCTTGGCCAGCCCGAAGTCCAGGATCTTGACGAAGCCGTCCTTGGACACCATCAGGTTGTCCGGCTTCAAGTCACGATGGACGATCCCCGCGGAGTGGGCCTTGGCCAGGCCTTCGGCCGCCTGCACGGCGACGTCGAGGACCTTCCTCACCGAAAGCTGGCCGGCCGCGAGCAGCTCGCGCACCGTCCGGCCCTCGACGTACTCCATGGCGATGTAGGACGTGCCGTCGGCGTCGCCGATGTCGAGGACCGTGATGATGTTCGGATGGTTGAGGGCCGAGGCCGAGCGGGCCTCCTGCTCGAAGCGCGCCCGCCGGTCGGGGTCCGACGCCGCCAGCGCCGGGAGCGTCTTGACCGCGACCTCGCGGCCCAGGCGCACGTCGCGCGCCCGATAGACCTCGCCCATCCCGCCGGCGCCGACCGAGGCGACGACCTCGTAGGGGCCGAGGCGGGTGCCGGCCGGGAACGTCATGGGTCCGCGATTCTCTCATGGGAAGATAAGTCGTTTGCGCCCCATCGACAGCTATGAT
>DAINRN010000052.1:3399-11801 GCA_036741815.1 Acidobacteriota bacterium | reverse complement strand
GCGCCTCGAGCGCCGCGGGGAGCTCGGCTGACCATGTGGTCCGGCTTCCCCCTGTTCCCGGAGCAGGCCTCGACCATGGCCGGTCGGGTGGACGCGCTCTACATCGCGCTGCTGGCCCTGGCCGCCTTCTTCTCCGTGCTGATCGCGTCCCTGGTGGTGGGCTTCGCGATCAAGTTCCGGCGGCGGTCGCCGGGGGAGATCGGGACCCCCGTCCACGGGAACCTCACGCTGGAGGCGGTCTGGACGGTGGTGCCCCTGGTCATCGTAACCGTGGTCTTCCTCTGGGGCGCCGAGATCTTCTTCTCCATGGCGCGTATCCCGCCCCAGGCCATGGAGATCTACGTGGTGGGGAAGCGCTGGATGTGGAAGGCCCAGCACATGAGCGGCCAGCGCGAGATCAACGAGCTGCATGTGCCCGTGGGCGTGCCCGTGAAGCTCACCCTCACCTCCGAGGACGTCATCCACAGCTTCTACGTCCCCGCGTTCCGCATAAAGAAGGATGCGGTGCCCGGGCGGTACGCCACCATGTGGTTCCAGGCCACCAAGCCGGGCCGGTATCACCTCTTCTGCGCGGAGTACTGCGGCACCAAGCACTCGGGGATGATCGGCTGGGTGACGGTCATGGAGCCGGCCGCCTTCCAGACCTGGCTCACGGGAGGCGGATCGGGCTCGCTGGCGGCGGAGGGCCAGAAGATCTTCCAGTCCCTGGGCTGCGTGACGTGCCACCGCGCCGACGCCCAGGGCCGCGGGCCGCGGCTCGAGAGCCTCTTCGGGCGGACCGTCACCCTGGCCAGCGGCGAGCAGGTGGTGGCGGACGCGGACTACCTGCGCGAGTCGATCGTCACGCCGGCGGCCAAGGTGGTGGCCGGATACCAGCCCGTCATGCCCACGTACCAGGGCCTGGTGAGCGAGGAAGGGCTCATGCAGCTCATGGCGTACATCCAGTCGTTGCAGGAGCCGACCGGAGCGCGCCAACCATGAGCGCCGCCCCCGTCCTTACCGAGCCGGCTCCGCCGAAGACGAACTACCTCAACGTCAGCTACGGCGTGAAGTCGTGGCTGCTCACCACCGACCACAAGCGGATCGCGCTGCTCTACATGGGCTCCATCACGGTGATGTTCGCGCTCGGCGGGATCTTCGCGGCGGCCATCCGCCTGGAGCTCGTGACCCCGCCCGGCGACCTCTTCCAGGCCGAGACGTACAACAAGCTGTTCACGCTGCACGGCGTGATCATGATCTTCTTCTTCCTGATCCCCTCCATCCCCGCCACGCTCGGGAACTTCCTCATCCCCCTGATGATCGGCGCGCGCGACCTGGCCTTCCCCAGGATCAACCTCCTCAGCTGGTACCTCTTCATGGCGGGCGCGGGCTTCGCCGCCTGGTCCCTGATCAGCGGCGGGGTGGACACGGGCTGGACGTTCTACACGCCCTACAGCACCGCCTTCTCGAACACCCACGTGATCTCGGCGGCCATGGGCGCCTTCATCGCGGGCTTCTCCTCGATCCTCACCGGCCTGAACTTCATCGTGACCATCCACAAGATGCGCGCCCCCGGCCTGACCTGGTTCCGCCTGCCGCTGTTCGTGTGGGCCCACTACGCTACCAGCATCATCATGATCCTGGGCACGCCCGTGATCGCGGTGACGCTGATGCTGGTGATGGTGGAGCGCGGCCTGCACCTCGGGATCTTCGACCCCGCGCTGGGCGGGGACCCCGTGCTCTTCCAGCACCTGTTCTGGTTCTACTCGCACCCCGCGGTCTACATCATGATCCTGCCGTCCATGGGCGTGATCAGCGAGGTCGTCTCCGCCATGGCCCGCAAGCGCATCTTCGGCTACGGGGTGGTGGCCATATCCAGCCTGGCCATCGCCGTGATCGGCTTCCTGGTGTGGGGCCACCACATGTTCGTCTCCGGCCAGTCGGTCTACGCGGGGATGGTGTTCTCGGCCCTCAGCTTCCTGGTGGCCATCCCCTCGGCCATCAAGGTCTTCAACTGGACGGCCACGCTCTACAAGGGCTCGGTCTCGTACGACACCCCCACGCTCTACGCCATCGGCTTCATCGGCCTGTTCACCATCGGCGGGCTCACGGGCATCTTCCTGGCCTCGATGGGCCTCGACGTGCACGTGCACGACACGTACTTCGTGGTCGCCCACTTCCACTACATCATGGTGGGCGGGGCCATCATGGGGTACCTGGGCGGCCTGCACTTCTGGTGGCCGAAGATCACGGGCCGCCTCTATCCCGAGGCCTGGGGGCGCGTGGCCGCGCTCATCGTGTTCGCGGGCTTCAACCTGACCTTCTTCCCGCAGTTCGTCCTGGGCTACATGGGCATGCCGCGGCGCTACCACGCCTACCCCGAGGAGTTCCAGGTCTTGAACGTGATGTCCTCGGCCGGCGCCTCGATCCTGGGCCTGGGCTACCTCCTGCCCTTCGCCTATCTCGGCTGGTCGATGCGCTACGGCCGGAAGGCGTCCGCCAACCCATGGGGGGCCAAGGGGCTCGAATGGCAGGCCGCGTCCCCGCCGCTCACCGAGAATTTCGAGACCCAGCCCGTGGTCACCGAGGAGGCGTACGAGTACGCCCCCGTGCCCAAGGAGGCCGTCCTTGTCTGAGGCGGTCCTCCATCACGGCGGGGCGGAGGACCGCCACCCGGCGCTGGCCCATCACTTCGAGGATCTCCCGGGGCAGAAGGAGGCGGCCGGCCTCGGCATGTGGCTCTTCCTGGCCCAGGAGGTCATGTTCTTCGGCGGCCTCTTCGCGTGCTACACGATCTACCGCAACCTCTATCCCGCGGCGTTCGCCGCGGGCAGCGCGCACCTCAACTGGAAGCTCGGGGCCTTCAACACCGCCGTCCTCATCGGGAGCAGCCTGACCATGGCCATGGCCGTCCACGCGGCCGCGGTCGGCGCGCGGCGGCAGATCGTGGCCTATCTCCTGGCCACCGTGGCCCTGGGGTCCACCTTCCTCGGCGTGAAGGTGGTCGAGTACGCCGACAAGTTCCACCACCACCTGGTCCCCGGCCCGCACTTCCGCTTCGAGGGCCCGCTGGCCCGCCCGGCGGAGATCTACTACGCGCTCTATTTCGCCATGACGGGCCTGCACGCGCTGCACATGGTGATCGGCATACCGATACTGCTGACGCTGGCCTGGCTGGCCCACCGCGGGCGCTACAGCGCCGACTACCACGCCCCCGTCGAGCTGACCGGCCTCTACTGGCACTTCGTGGACATCGTCTGGATCTTCCTGTTCCCGCTGCTGTACCTGATCCCGACGCACGCGCCGCACTAGGAGGTTGCCGCCCGGAATGTCCGAGCATCACGTCGTTTCGCCCCGGCTGTACCTGCTGGTCTTCGCCTCCCTCATGGTCCTCACCTTCCTGACGGTGGCCGCCTCACGCTACGACTTCGGCGCCGGCAACACGGTGGTGGCCATGGGCATCGCGATCCTGAAGGCGACGCTGGTGGTGCTGTTCTTCATGCACGTGAAGTACAGCAGCCGCCTGGTGCAGCTCATGGTGATGGCGGCCTTCCTGTGGCTGGCCCTGCTCATCGCGGGCGCGTTGAGCGACTATGTGAGCCGGGGCCGGGTCAACCACGTGCCCGAGCCCCGCGGCCCCGCCGGCGCCGCCCTCGAGGATCGATGAGCGTGGAGATCGTCGATCCCCGCATCATGGAGTACCTGCGCCGTCTCTACGACGACGGCGACCCCGTGCGCAAGGAGATGGAGGCCCTGGCCGAGAAGCGCCGCTTCCCGATCGTGGGTCCCCTGGTGGGCCGCCACCTCGAGCTCCTGACCCGGGCCATCGGCGCCCAGCGCGTCTTCGAGCTGGGCTCGGGCTACGGCTATTCGGCCCTGCACTTTGCGCGGGCGGTGGGGGAGGGCGGCGTCGTCCACTGCACGGAGCTGGACGAGGAGAACGTCCGCCTGGCCCAGGGCTTCCTGACCCGCGCGGGAGTCTGGGGACGCGTGACGTACCACCGCGAGGAGGCCACCGCCGCCCTGCGCCGCGTGGGCGGCACCTGGGACATCGTCTACAACGACATCGACAAGGACGGCTATCCCGCCACCGTGGACCTGGCCCACGCGCACCTGCGCCCGGGCGGGCTGTTCATCACGGACAACGTGCTCTGGTCCGGCCGCGTCCTGGATGGCGAGGACGACGGCTCGGCCATGACGCGCGGGGTGGTGGAATTCACGCGGCGGCTCCTGGCCCATCCCGGCTTCCTGACCGCCATCGATCCCACCCGCGACGGGGTCGCGGTCGCCCTGCGGCTGTAGGCCGTCAGGCCCGGCCCACCTCCACCGTCGTCCCCTCCATGGCCGGTGCGACCGCGAAGGCCGGACGCTCCCGGAGCACGGCCGCCTGCACCAGCATCTCGAGGATGGTGTCGTCGTGGGCGGGGTCGTGGTGGAACAGGACCAGCCGCCCCACCTCCGCCAGCGCCGCGAACTCGATGGCGCGCCGGATGGTGCTGTGGCCCCAGCCCGCACGCGTCTCGTACTCTCGATCGTCGTACTGCGCATCGTGGATGAGGAGGTCGGCGCCCGCGGCCAGGGAGAGCCCGGAGGTCCAGCCGCGGTCCGGCAGGTAGGCGAGGGTGACCTTCGCGGTCGAGATCCGGAAGCCCGTGGTAGGGCCCGGATGGCAGACGAGCGCGGAGTCGATCGTGAACGGCCCGATGCGCACGGTGCCGCACGGCACCTCGTGCACGGTGAGGCGGCAGGGCAGGTCGCGCACGCGCACCGGAAAGAGCGGCGGCGACATGTAGCGGCCCAGGCGCGCGCGCAGGCTCAGGGTCGTGCTCGCGGGGCCCCAGATGTGGACCTCCAGGCCCGGGACGTAGAGCGGCGCGAAGAAGCCCAGCCCCTGGACGTGGTCCATGTGGAGGTGCGTGAGCAGGAGGTCCACCCGGCGCGGCGTGCCCAGGCCCGTCCCCAGCCGGCGGATGCCCGTGCCCGCGTCGAGCACCAGGACCGAGCCGTCCTCCCCGCGCACCTCCACGCACGCGGTGTTGCCGCCGTAGCGCGCGGTGTCGGGCCCGGGCGAGGCCAGCGAGCCCCGCGTCCCCCAGAACTTGACCCTCACGCGCGCTCCTTCTCCCAGAAGAGGGCGACCGCGCCCAGGAAGCGCCCGGCCTGGCCCACGAGGGGGAAGGCGGTGGCCTCCACGTGGCGCCGGTGCCCGTCGAGGCCGCGCAGCCAGAAGTCCAGGTGGGCCGGCGTGCGGTTGCGCAACGCGATCACCAGCGGCAGCTGCTCCGGCGGGAGGGCGGTCCCCGAGGCGTCCGTCGGCTCGAAGACCGTGGACCACTCGCCGACCGGCATCTCGCCGGTCTCGTCGAACCGGTGGCCGAGGATGGCCTCCGCCGGCTCGTTGTAGTAGAGCAGGTCGCCGAACGGGCCCACGATGAAGACGGGAATCACGAGGTAGCTCGCCAACTGCCGCGTGAGGATCACCTCGACCTCTTGTTGGGGCATGGCGCGAGCCTCCTGACGCCGTCGTCGGCGCTGGTATGATACGCGCGCCTCGCACCCGGCGAGCATCCAGAGCGCGCTGCCCACGCGGGTCAGGCACGGTGACCAGCTGAGTACTCCGTCCGCCGAGGCCGACGCCCCGCCGCGCAAGAGCTGGCTGGACCGGCTCCTGGGCCTGGCCGCGGACGTCCACCCGGGCGAGGCGGCGACCGCGCTCCTCCTGGCCACGAACATCTTCCTGCTGCTCACTGCCTACTACATCATCCGGCCCGTGCGCGAGGCCTTGATCCTTTCCGCGCCCGGCGGGGCGGAGATCAAGAGCTACCTGGGCGCGATCCTGGCCGCTTCGTTCCTGGTCATCGTCCCCGCCTACGGGGCCTTCGCCAGCCGGGTCAACCGCATCCGGCTGATCAACGGGCTGCTCCTCTTCTTCGCCTCGAACCTCGTGCTCTTCTTCCTGCTCGGGAGGGCCGGGGTGAACGTGGGCGTCCCCTTCTTCCTCTGGATCGGGGTCTTCAACCTGATGTCGATCGCGCAGGTCTGGTCGTTCGCCAACGACGTCTACACGCCCGAAGAGGGGAGGCGGCTGTTCGCGATCGTCGGCTTCGGGGCCTCGGTGGGGGCGCTCGCCGGCTCGCAGATCGCGGGGATGCTGGTCGTGCCTCTCGGCCTGTACGCGATGATGCTGGTCTCGGCCGGCCTCCTGCTCGTGTCCCTGGCCCTGACGAACATCGTGCACGTCCGCGAGAAGTTGCGGGGCCGGGCGGTCCGCCGCGAGGAGGCGGAAAAGCCGCTGTCCCGGGAGGGCGGGTTCCAGCTCGTGCTCCGCCAGCGCTATCTCCTCTTCATCGGCCTGCTCACTCTCGTCCTCAACTACGTCAACACGAACGGTGAGTACCTCCTGGGCAAGACGGTGAGCCAGGTCGCCGAGCAGACGGTGGCCGCCGGCGCCGCCCCGGGACTGTCCGCCGCGCAGTTCATCGGCTCCTTTTACGCCGGCTTCCAGTTCTGGCAGAACCTCCTGGGGGCGGTCATCCAGTTCTTCCTGGTGTCGCGCATCCTCAAGTACCTGGGGATCCGGGCGGCGCTGTTCGTCATGCCCCTGATCTCGCTGTGCGGCTACACGCTCCTGGCCGTGGCCCCGGTGCTGGCCTACAT
Organism: Acidobacteriota bacterium; assembly: GCA_036741815.1. Taxonomy (GTDB): domain Bacteria; phylum Acidobacteriota; class Vicinamibacteria; order Fen-336; family Fen-336; genus DAINRN01. The sequence goes on along the minus strand of DAINRN010000052.1, from coordinate 5,165 downwards.
CCGGGTGGTCAAGATCCTGGAGAACGCCACCGACTATTCGCTCCAGAACACCACCCGCCGGGCGCTCTTCCTTCGCACGAGCCGGGAGGCGAAGTACAAGGCCCTGCAGGCGGTGGAGACGTTCTTCTGGCGCACGGGCGACATGTTGTCCGCCCTCACCGTCTTCGTGGTCGCGACGCTGGGGGTGGGCATCGGGCAGATGGCCGCGTTCAACATCCTGCTGGTCCTGGTGTGGCTGATGCTGGCGGCCGCCATCGGGCGCGAGCACCGCCGGCTTCCCTCGTCGCCGGACGAGGCGGCCCCCTAGCGGGACCGCGACCACCATGCCCGAGGACACCGCCCCGCGCGCCGACCTCCCGCCCCTGGCCGTCATCGACATCGGGTCCAACTCCGGGCGCGTGGTCGTGTACAAGGTCGAGGCCGACGGCGGCTTCCGGATCCAGGCCACCACCCGGGCCGCGCTGCGGCTGGTGCGCGAGGTGGACGCGGGCCACGCGCTCAGCGCGGAGGCGATCGAGCGCACGCTCGAGGCCCTGCGCGACTTCCGCGCCATCGCCGCGGGCGCGGGCGTGCAGAGGAACGTGGCCGTGGCCACCGCCGCGCTGCGCGACGCGGAGAACGCGCCGGCGCTCCTGGAGCGGATCCGCACCGAGCTGGGCCTGGACGTCCAGATCATCTCCGGCGAGCAGGAGGCCTGGTACGGCTTCGTGGGCGCGGTGACGGGCCTGCCCGTCGAGCACGGCGTCCTGTTCGACCTCGGCGGCGGGAGCATGCAGCTCACGCGCTTCCGCGAACGCCGGCGGCTGACGTCGTGGAGCCTGCCCCTCGGGTCCCTCCGGCTCAGCGGCGCGTTCCTCGCCGCGGATCCGCCCAAGGGTGGGGAGATCCGGCGCCTCCAGGACCACGTGCGCCGCGCGCTGGAAGAGGCGGGCCTGCCCCGTCTCACGACCGGCGAGACGCTGGTGGGGACCGGGGGCACGGTGCGCAACCTGGCCAAGATCGATCGCCGGACCCGCGACTACCCGATCCAGCGCGTGCACGGCTACGTGATCACGGCGGGCCGCCTCAGGTCCGTGGTCTCCATGCTGGCCGACAAGCGGGCCAAGGAGCGCCGCTCGGTCCCCGGGCTCAACGAGGACCGCGGCGACTCCATCGTGGGAGGCAGCCTCGCGGTGCAGACCCTGGCGGAGACGCTCGAGGCCAAGGAGCTGCAGGTCTCGGGGCAGGGCGTGCGGGAGGGCATCGCCCTGGCCGGGCGGGAGGACACGCTGCCCGCCCCCGCCGCGGTCCGCGAGGGCTCGCTCCGTGCCCTCTGCTCGAGGTTCCGCACCTGGGAGGAGCCCACGGCCGCGCGCCGGTCGGCGGCCGCGGAGGCGCTGCTGCGCTCTCTCGAGCCGGGGGCCTCGCCCGAGCTGCGGGAGGCGCTCTCCGCCGCCGCCCGCGTCCTCGACATCGGCCGCAGCGTGGACTTCTTCGATCGCCACGAGCACGCGGCGGACATGGTGATGGAGACGGACCTTTACGGCTTCTCCCATCGCGGCCTGGCCGTGCTCTCCGCCATCCTGCGCACCACCGGCGACGAGGACAGCTCTGTCCGCCGCTACTCCCCCTTGCTCGCCCCGGAGGACGCGGGGATGGTCGGCCGCGCCGCGGTGCTGTTGGCCCTGGCCGACGACATCGAGGAGCGCTGCCCGCCCGGGGCGCCGATGGAGCTGGAGTGCGAGTCCGAGCGCCAGGAGGTGAAGGTCACCGTCCCCGCCCTGATG
>DAINRN010000052.1:0-3389 GCA_036741815.1 Acidobacteriota bacterium | reverse complement strand
CGCGGCCTGGCCAACCGCTTCGAGCGCGCCTTCGGCCGCCAGCTGGTGGTGACGGCGGGCGCCGGCCGGCCGGCCTAGAAGTCGACGGTCAGCTCGATGTCCGGGCGCAGGGAATGCCAGACCGAGCAGTAGGTCTCGCGGGACAGCGCCACGGCCCGCTCGATCTTCTCCCGCGGGACGTCGCCCTCCACCTCGAAGCGCAGGCCGATGCTCACGAAGCGGCGCGGCTCCTGCTCGGCGCGCTGGCCGGTGAAGGTCACGCGCACGCCGCGCGGCGGGACGCGCGAGCGGGTGAGGATGTGCACGAGGTCGGTCGCCATGCATCCCGCCAGCGCGAAGGCGAGGAGCTGGACGGGCGAGGGGCCGGCCGCGCTGTCACCGTCAACGAGCAGCTCGCCGCCGGCGGTGGTCCCCGCGAAGCGCAGGCCGCCCTTCCACTCCAGGGCCACGGTGACCGGCGGCCGCGCGGCGACCACGGCGGGCGCTAGCGGTTCAGCGCCATGAGCCGCTCGATCCGTTGCTCGACCGGCGGGTGGGTGCTGAACAGGCCGGCGAGCGAGCGCCCGGAGAGCGGGTTCACGATGAACAGGTGCGCGGTGGCGGGGTCGGCGGCGCGCATGGGGATCCGCTGCGCGGCGGCCTGCAGCTTGCGCAGCGCGCCGATGAGGCCGTCGGGATAGCCGACCAGACGCGCGCCGGTGGCGTCCGCCCCGTACTCGCGCGAGCGGCTCACCGCGAGCTGGATGAGCATGGCGGCGAAGGGAGCCAGGATGAGGGTCAGCAGCCCGCCCAGCGGCCCGCCGCGGTCGTCGTCGTCGCTGCGTCCGACGGGCAGGAAATACGCGAAGTGGGCGAGGTAGGAGATGGCTCCGGCCAGGGTGGCGGCCACCGTCGATATGAGCGTGTCGCGGTTCAGGACGTGGGACAGCTCGTGGGCGAGGACGCCTTCCAGCTCGTCGCGGTTCAGCGCCTGCAGGATGCCGGCCGTGGCCGCCACCGCCGCATGGGACGGGCTGCGCCCGGTGGCGAAGGCGTTCAGGGCCGCGTCCGGGATGATGTAGAGCCGCGGCATGGGGATGCCCGCCTTCATGGCCAGCTTCTCGACGACGGCGTGCAGCTCCGGGGCCTCCGCCGGGCTCACGGGCTTGGCCCCGTACATGGAGAGGACGATCTTGTCGCTCCAGAAGAGCGAGACGAAGTTCATCACCCCGGCCAGCACCAGGGCCACCGTCATCCCCTGGCGCCCGCCGAGCGCTTCGCCCACCATCAGGAACAACCCGGTGAGTGTGGCCAGCAGCAGCGTCGTCTTCATCGCACTCATCGCATCGCACTCCGCCGGCACCCGCGCCGGCCTACATCCAGAACGTAGCGTTCCCGCCGGCGGAACGCAACCGTCCATCGGGTTGGATCAGAACCGATAGGCGAGGCCGGCCAGGAAGTGCAGGGCGTGGTTGGGCACGTCCGCCTCCCCCTCGAACACGGGGATGGTCGCCCAGGTGAGCGTCAGCTTCACCTCGCCGGAGAGCGAGAGGCGGCTCGCCCGCGGCCAGCGGCCTCCCACTCCCGCCGCCGCCGTGAAGCCGGAGAGGTCGTAGCCCAGGACCGGGCGCTTGCGGCCGCGCACGGTCGTCTCCGGGAACGTGTACACGATGCCCGCGCCGCCGCGCAGGACCAGGCCCCACCGCTCCCATGCGCGGTTCAACGTCACCATGTTGTAGCCGTGGCTGATCTCGAGGTGGGAGACCTCGGCGGAGGGATTGGCCAGGTACAGCTTGTGGTGCAGGAACTGGAGCTCCCAGCCCGACGATCCCTTCCACCATCCGAGCCGCGCCGAGTAGTAGGGCGATCCCGTGAAGGGATTCGTGTCGTAGCGCGCGTCCATCCGGAAGTCGGGCGAGCCCGGCTGGCGCACGGTCAGGGAAGTCGTGAAGTTGTGCGCGGTGCCGGTGAAGGCCTCGAGCCGCCATTGGGCAAGGGCCGCGGGAGGAAGCGCGAGCGCGGCGGCCAGCGTTGCTCCAGCGGCTTTGGCCAGGGCCATCACGTCGATGATGGCACGGCGGCGGAGCCGTCACTCCGTGAGACCGAGGCGCTCCATCTTGATGGCGAGGCCGTTGCGCGAGACGCCCAGGAGCTTGGCCGCCCGCGTGCGGTTGCCGCGGGCCTGGGCCAGTGCCTGGCTGATGAGACGCCGCTCCAGCGCGTCGACGTTCTTCTCGAGGTCGAGGGTGTCGGCGGGCGGCGCCGTCCCCTGGGCGGGCTCCCCGCCCAGGATCTGGGGCGAGATCATGGTGGAGTCGATGGCCTCTCCCTGCGGGCAGAGGGCCACCAGCCGTCCCGCCTCGTGCTCGAGCTCGCGGACGTTGCCGGGCCAGGCGTACGCGACGAGCGTGCGCAACGCCTTGACGGTGAATCCGCGCACCATCTTGGCGTGCTCCCGCGCGGCGGCGCGCGTGAAGGCCTCGAGCAGCGCCGGGATATCCTCCCGCCGCTCGCGCAGGGGAGGGACGCGCAGGGCGAAGCCCGCGACCCGGAAGTACAGGTCGCGGCGGAAGCGGCCCTCCTCCATGCGGCGATGGAGGTCCGAGTTGGTGGCGGCGATGACGCGGATGTCCACCGCCGCCGGAGCGCCGCCGACGGGCTGGACCTCCTTCTCCTGGAGCGCGCGCAGCAGCTTGGCCTGAAGCTCCATGGGCATGTCCCCGATCTCGTCGAGGAGCAGCGTGCCCCCCTCGGCCGACTGGAACTTCCCGCGGCGCTCCGTCACCCCCGTCGCCACGCCCCTGGCGATGCCGAACATCTCGGCCTCGAGCAGGTCCGCGGGGATGGCCGCGCAGTTGATGGCCACGAACGGGCCGCGGCGCCGGGGCGACGAGTCGTGGAGGATGCGGGCGAGGAACTCCTTTCCCACGCCCGTCTCGCCGAGGAGCAGCACGGGGAGGTCTCCGCGCACGAGCGGCCTGAGCTGCGCGTACAGGGCGCGCACGGCCGGCGAGTCGCCGGCGACGTAGCCCTTCGGGAAGGCGAGCTCGGGAACCGTGGTGCGGGGGGCAGCCTCGCGGGCCCGCTCACGGGGACGCTGCAGGGCGCCGAGCACGATGCGCAGGAGGGCCTCCGCTTCCGCGCGCGACGACCGCAGCGTGCCGGTGACGACCAGACCGATGCGCTCGGGGCCGCGGCCAGGGACGACCGCGCAGCTCAGCGGGGTCTCGCCCTCGAGAGAGAAGGCGGTGATGGCGCCGCCGGCCGCGGGCGCGTGCCGGATGAACTCCACGATGCCCTGCTGGTGGGCGAGGTCGGGAAGAGGCCCGTAGGTCGCGAGGGCCACCGGCTCGCCGCCCGCCGTCTCGAAGACGCAGGCGCTGCGCGCCTCGAGCGCTCGGCCGAGGAGG
>DAINRN010000051.1:5410-11851 GCA_036741815.1 Acidobacteriota bacterium | reverse complement strand
GGACGGCCAGCGGCTGCGCGTCTGGAACGACGGCACGCTGGAGGCGGACGTCCCCAACGCGGCGCTGACCGACCAGGCCCCGCTCTACGACCGTCCCTGGGTCGAGCCGAAGAACCCGGCCTCGTCCTTTGACGTGCTCGCCCTGGCCCCGCCCGCCGACCTCGGCCAGGCGCTGCTCACGCTCCTGGCCTCGCCCGGGGTCGCGTGCAAGCGGTGGGTTTACCGCCAGTACGACAGCACGGTCCGCACGAACACGATCACCGGTCCGGGATCGGACGCGGGGGTCGTGCGCGTGAAGGGCACGCGCAAGGCGCTGGCCATGGCCGTGGACGGCAACGGGCGCTACTGCTGGCTCGACCCGTTCGAGGGCGCGCGCCTGGCCGTGGCCGAGGCCTGCCGCAACGTGGCGGCCTCCGGGGCCGTCCCCATCGGCGCCACCAACTGCCTGAACTTCGGCAACCCCGAGCGGCCCGAGGTCATGGGCCAGCTCGTCCGCGCCATCGCCGGGATCGGCGACGCGTGCCGCGCGCTGGGCGTGCCCATCACGGGCGGCAACGTCTCGCTCTACAACGAGACGGACGGCAAGGCCATTTACCCGACGCCCGTCATCGGCGTGGTGGGCCTGCTCGACGACGCCTCGCGCGCGCTCACGCAGTGGTTCCGCGAAGAGGGCGACGCGGTCTACCTGCTGGGGACCACGGGCGAGGACCTGGGCGGCAGCGAGCTGCTGAAGACGGTCCACGGGCGCGTGGCGGGCCGGCCGCCGCGCCTGGACCTCGAGGCGGAGGAACGGCTGCACACCTTCATGGCGGTGGCGGCGGCGGAAGCCCTGGTGCGCTCAGCGCACGACGTGAGCGAGGGCGGTCTGGCCGTCGCTCTGGCCGAGTGCGGCATGACCGCGGACGGCCCACGGCTCGGGGGCCGCTTCGACCTGGGCGACGCGCTGCGCGCCGACGTGCTCCTCTTCGCGGAGACGCCGTCGCGCATGGTGGTCAGCACGAGGGACGGCATCGCGCTCGAGCAGGCCGCGCGGCGCGCGGGCGTCCCCTGTCGTGCCCTCGGCGTCGTCCAGGGCGACCGCCTGGAGATCGTCCGGCGGCGCGAGGCCGTGCTCGATCTACCCTTGAGCCGCCTGCACCAGGCGTGGATGAGCCTGGAGACCGGGCTGGAGGTCTAGAAGCTCCGGCTCACCCCCAGGTCGAAGCGGCGCGCGGTCATCCGGTAGTACTGGGCGTCGCCCAGCTCGCTCTCCGCCACCGGATCGCGGGCGTCGTTGAGGTTGCGGCCGTCCAGTCGGACCTCCCACTTGTGGATGCGATAGCCGAGGCTGGCGGAGACCGTCCCGTAGGCGTCGGCGAGGGCGGTGTTGCGCTTGTTGAGGTAGCGGCTCCCCACCCAGTTGAACTGCACGCCGCCCAGAATCCCGTGCTCGGGCGCGCGGAGCAGGCCCGCCGAGAACAGGTGCCGCGCCGACATCTCCAGCCGCTTGCCCGCCAGCTGCGTGGGCACGCCGTCGAACTCCGTCTCGAAGTCGCGGAACTTGGCGTCGTGGAAGCTGTAGGTGGCGCGCGCGCTGACCTGGTGCGCGACCTGGAAGGCCACCGCGGTCTCGATGCCCTTGAAGCGCTCCTTGCCCGCGTTGATGAGGCCGGGCAGGCCGTCGACCACCTGCGACAGGACCAGGTTATCGAAGTCCATCTGGAACGCGGCTACCTCGATCGACAGCCGGTTGTCGGCCAGGCGGCTCTTCACCCCCACCTCGAAGCTGTCCGCCGTCTCCGGATCCAGGATCCCCTCGCCTTCCTCGCCCTCCGCCTCCCCGAGGCCGAAGTCGATGGCGGCGGGCTTGTAGGTATTGCGGTAGTTCGCGAAGAGCCGCACGCGGTCGGATCCGCTCTGCCAGGCCATGAAGCTCACGGCCGCGCTGCCGCTGAGGCGGGTGTTCGTGACCTCTTCCTCGCCCTCCTCGCCCGTGCTGGGCTCGTCCAGCACCTCGCCCTCGCGCTTCTCGAAGGTGCGGTTCAGGCGGAGGCCGCCCTCGAGGCGCCACCGCGAAGTGGGGTTCCACTCCGCGAAGCCGTAGAGGCCGGAGAACTCGCGCCGGTCCCCGATCCGGATGGGAAGGTCGGCGGGCTCCGGCACCACGGTGGCCACGGACCCGTCGAGCGGCACGTCGTAGTCGAAGGTCTCGCCCTTGGCCTCGCCCTCGCCGTGCAGGTGGTCCAGTCCGGTGACGAACTTGAAATCCGAGGAGCTGGTCCAGGCGAAGTGCGTGTCGAAGTAGATGTCGGTGACGTCGATGTCCTCGCGGAAGCCGTGCGCCTCGGCGACGGGGTCCTCGAGCTCGCCCAGGAAGCCGCGGAACTGCTCCTGGCTGGAGTGCGAGAACGACAGCGCGGTGGACCAGTCCGCGGCGCCCACCTTCGTGTCGTAGCCGGTGGACAGCGCGAAACGCCGGTCGTTCAGGAACGCGTCGTCGGGGTTGTGGTTGGCGTCGAGGGGGACCGCGTCGGAGAGCGCCGGCCCCTGGCGGGGGTGCGGGCTCGCGGGGTCCTGGTCCAGCCAGGTGCCGTTGAGGTCGAAGCGGAACTGGCCGGATCCCAGGGCACGCGAGTTGCGCCAGAGGAACTGGCCGCGGCCGAACTGGGTGCGGTCGTCCTTGAAGCCCTGCCGCTGAAGGTCGAGGGTGGCGGACGATTCGAAGCCGGCCCACGACCCGAGCCCGGCGCCGGCCCGGAGGGCCCCGGTGCCGTAGCTGCCTCCCGAAAGGCTGAGGTTGCCCCTGGTCGTGGCCGCGTCGCGGTGCACGACGTGGATGACGCCCACGAACGAGGTCGCGCCGTACATCACGGGCGCGGCCCCGCGCAGGACCTCGATCCGCTCGACGTTCTCCAGGCTCACGGTGGTGAGCGCGGGGTTGAAGGCGCCGCCCCAGGGGACGCCGTCCACGACCAGCAGGAAGGCGTCGAACTCTTTCAGGCCCCAGAACTCGGGCACCACGCTGGCGGGGCCGGCGTCGCCGCCCGGCGCCACGTCGAGGCCGGCGGCCAGAGCCAGCGCGCTGCGCAGGTCGGTCGCTCCCCAATCGCGGAGGTCGTCGCCGGTGAAGACCTCCACCGACATCGGCACCTCTTCGGCCTGCTCCGGGATGCGGGTGGCCACCACCTCGACGTACTCGCTGCGGGTGGTGGGGGCCGGAGAGGGCGAGGGGGCGGGCGCCTGGGCCCGGGCAGGCAGCGCGGCCGCAACTACGATCGCGATAGTAGACAGAGCGATTCTTGTTTGTGGCACCAGGCGATTCTAGCGTTTTGATCAGCGCTTGTCAAAAGAGCCGTTGGCAGTCGCCCGTCTTCGCCCGTTCTCCCGGTCGGGCAGTGGCGGGGACACGCGCCAAGGGACTATCCTCGGCGGAGGGATTGGAGGCGCGCCTTGCCCAGCTACTACCTGTCCGAGGACCTCGCCCGCTTCGGCGAGATGGCCAAGACGAACCCGCAGCTCTTCGACCTGTTCATGAAGTGGTATGCGGCGACCATGGAGGAGGGCGCCCTCGACGCGAAGACCAAGAAGCTGATCGCCCTCGCCGTCGCCTACTCCATCCAGGAGCCCTACTGCATCGACTCCTACTCCGCGGCCTGCGCGGAGGCCGGCGTCACGCCCGAGGAGATGTCGGAGGCGGTGTGCGTGGCCGCCGTCATCCGCGGCGGCGGGGTGATCGCGCACTGGGTGCAGGCCTGCAACGCCATGGCGCGGAGGAGCTGAGCGGCCGGTGAAGACGCTGGTCGTGGTGGGGGCCGGGCCCATGGGCCTCGAGGCCGCCCTGGGAGCGCTCGAGCGGGGGTTCGCGGTCACCGTCCTGGAGAAAGGCCGAGTGGGCGAGAGCTTCCGCCGCTATGGGCCCACCCGCCTGTTCAGCCCCTTCGCCATGAACGTCTCCGCGCGGGCGCGGGCGCTGCTGGGGGCTCGCGCCCCTGGCCCGGAAGAACTCACAACCGGCGAGGAGATGGCCGAGCGCGTGCTGGAGCCGCTGGCCGCGATGCCGCCGCTGGCCGGCCGCGTCCTCACCGGCCACGCCGTCACCGCCATCGGGCGCGCCCGCATGACCCGGGGCGAGATGTCGGGACATCCCCTCCGCGGCGAGCGGCCGTTCCGTCTCCTCGTGGAAACGCCGCGCGGCGAGGACGTCATGGAGGCCGACGCGGTGCTCGACGCCTCGGGCGTCCACGGCCGCCCCGCCGCCGTGGGAGTGGGCGGGATCCCCGCCCGCGGCGAGCGGGCGCTGGACGGCGCCCTCATCCAGAGCCTGGGCGCCTTGCACGCGGCCCTGGGCGGCCTCGCCGGACGAGACGTGCTGCTCGTGGGGCATGGTCATTCCGCGGCGGCGGCCCTGGGTGCCTTGGCCGCGATGCCGGATCCTCCGCGCGTCGTCTGGGCCACGCGGTCGGCCCACCGCCGGCCCTGCGTGGAGATCGCCTCCGACCCGCTGCCGGAGCGGGCACGCGTGGCCGCGCGGGCCAACGACCTGGCCTGCGATCCGCCCGCGTTCCTCACCGTCGTGCGGCGCGCCGGCGTGGAGTCCTTCGCGCCCAGCGGCGGCCGCGTGGCGGCGACTTTCGCCGGCGACCGCGGCGGCGTCTTCGACGCCGTGCTGGGTTTCACGGGGTACCGGCCCGACCTGTCGTTCCTCTCCGAGCTGGCGCTCGAGGTCTCGGCCGCCACCGAGGGAGCAGCGGGCGTGGCGCGGGCGCTGGCGGGCGTGACCGACTGCCTCGCCGTCCCGCGCGTGCGGCCCGCCGACCTCGAGTCGGGCGAGCCGGGATTCCACCTGATCGGCGCGAAGAGCTACGGACGGCTGCCGACGTTCCTGCTCCGCAACGGCCTCGATCAGCTCGAGACGATCCTGGACCGCCTGGCGTCCCCGCCATGAGCGCGTCCGTCCCGACCTCGCCCCTCGTCGCGCTGGACACGCTCTGGCTCCAGGTGGCGGGCACCCTCTGCAACCTGCAGTGCACGCACTGCTTCATCTCCTCGTCGCCCACGAACCACGCGCACGGGATGATGAGCCTGGCCGACGTCCGCCCGTATCTGGAGGAGGCGGAGCGGCTCGGGGTCCGCGAGTACTACCTCACCGGCGGCGAGCCCTTCCTGAACCGCGAGATCCTGGAGATCATCGAGGCCGCGCTGGACCTGGGGCCGGTCACCGTGCTCACCAACGGCGTGCTCATCCGGCCCGAGACCGCGGCTCGCCTGCGCGCACTGTCCGACGCCTCGCCCTACAGCCTCGACCTGCGCGTGTCCATCGACGGGGCGGACGCGGCCACCAACGACCCGATCCGCGGCCAGGGCACGTTCGACCGCATCGTGGCCGGCATCGGGATCCTCGCGCGCGCCGGCCTCAACCCCGTGGTCACCGTGACCGATGCCTGCGAGGGCGCGCTCTCGTCCGAGGGTCGCGCCGCCTTGCTCTCGTTCCTGAAGCGGTGCGGCCTGGAGCAGCCCCGGCTGAAGGTCATGCCGCTGCTGCGCCTGGGCGCGGAGGCCACGCGGACCCGGGCCTACGCGGAGTGGGAATCGCTCCGCGGGCGGACGCTGAGCGCCGGGGAGGCCGAGGCCTTGCAGTGCTCCTCGTGCCGGATGGTGACGTCGAAGGGCGTCTACGTGTGCCCGATCCTCATCGACTTTGCCGGGGCGCGCATGGGAGGCACGCTGGCCGAGGCCCGGCGGCCGTTTGCCTTGGAGTACCGGGCCTGCTTTACCTGCCATGAGCAGGGCCTTTCGTGCCGGACCTGAAGCGCACCGACGACCACGGGCCGCTCCGCCGCGTGGCGTTCCTCGGCGGCATCTACTCGAACTACCTGGCGCTGGCCGAGGCCCTCCGCATCGCCCGTGCCCGCGGCGCCGACGCCGTCTACGCGCTCGGGGACTTCGGTGCGTTCGGCCCGCACCCGGACCGGGCCATAGAGATCCTCCGCGACCAGCGCATCCCCGCCATCCAGGGCAACTACGAGGAGTCGCTCTCGACCTCCGCCGACGACTGTCACTGCGGCTACACGGACCCGCGCGACAACCATTTCGCGCAGATCTCCTACGACTACACGCTCCGCCGCACCAGCCCCGGGCACAAGGCCTGGATGGGGACGCTGCCCGGGCACATCCGGCTGTCGATCGCCGGGCGGAGGTTGCTGCTCTGCCACGGCTCGCCGCGGAAGATCAACGAGTTCCTGTGGGAGAGCACGACCCCCTCGGGCTTCGTGCGCCGGCTGCTGGGCGAGGCGGACGCCGACGTCGTGGTCTGCACACACACCGGGCTGCACTGGTCGCGGCTGGACGCGGCCGGCCGCGGCGTCGTCAACGTCGGGGCCCTGGGCCGGCCCGCCAACGACGGCCGCACCGAGGTGTGGATGACGCTCATCGAGGAGCGGTCGGGCGACCTGGCCGTCGAGC
>DAINRN010000051.1:461-5400 GCA_036741815.1 Acidobacteriota bacterium | reverse complement strand
AGGAGTTCGTGGAGACCATCCTCACCGGCTACTGGACGACGTGCCTGGAGGTCCTGCCCGCCAAGGAGCGGGCCCGCGGGCGTCACTAGCGCTGGTGCCGCCGCCCCAGCCAGTCCAGGATGCCTCCGCCCGCCTTGCGCGTGGCCGCGGCTCCCGCGCCCCGGCCGGCCTGGGCCATGAGCGCGCCCACGTCGGGCCGGACCACCGGATCGCGTTGTGTCCCGGTGACGGTCAGCGGCACCAGCACGTAGCCATCGCCGTCCGCCAGCGTGTCGAGGACCTGGGGGGAAACGCCCGGGACGCGCACGGCCTCGCGCGGCGCGCGGGCGGTCACGACGAGGCTCAGCGGCCCCTCGAGGGCGACCCAGCCGCGCATGTCGAGGGAGAGCCGGTCCGCGCGCAGCTTGAAGGAGTCGAATTCGACGCGGCCGTTCTGCAGGCGGAACGGCACGTCCGACGCCTCGTAGGGAGCGCCCACCAGCTTCGTGGCCAGGAACCCCTGCACGCGCTGCAGCATTGGCGTGGCCGGGATGCGGCCCTTGTCGAGATGCAGGTTGCCCTGGCCGCGGAGCGCGGCGGTGCCGGACCCGGTTCCCTCCGCGGTGAGGCGCAGCCGGCCCGGACCGAGGCCGCCGTCCGGCGGCAGGCCGGCCATGGCGTTGAGGTCGAGCGGGTCGCCGCGCAGGTCGAGCGAGTAGGTGAGCGGCAGGCGGTCGAGGCGCGTCTTCAGCGCGGCCTCGAAGCGCCCTTCCTTCGTGCGGAAGCGGATGGGCTCCGCGGCCAGGCCGCCGCCCCGCACCTTGAACTCGGCCTCGACGTCGCGGGCCTCCGAGCGGGCGAAGCGGATCGATTCCGCGCGGGCGCGCCCGCTGGCGGAGAGCCCGGAGAGCGCGGCCCCCGCGAGGTCGAGGTCGCGCAGGGTGAAGTCGAGCTTCGAGATCGTGAGGGGAGCCTGGCCCGGCGTGATCACCTCGACGGTGCCGTCGTCCATCCTCGCCTCCACGACGCGCAGGGCGAGGGCGGCCGCGCCGGAGAGGGCCGTCGTCGTGGGCGCCGCCCGGCCGGCCGGGCCCTGCTCCAGCCGCAGGCGCGGGTGCTTCAGGACCACGCGCTCGATCTCGACGCGCCCGCCCAGCAGCGGCCACAGGCGGTGGTCGAGGACCAGCGCCTCGGCGTCCAGCGAGAAGCGCCCGCCGGCCATGCTGGACGACGCGGTCAGTCCCTCGAGCGCCAGCCCACGCACCAGGCGGAAGCGGAAGGCGCGCGCGTCCACCCGGCCCCCGAGCACGGGCCCGATGCGGGCGAGCGCCGCGCGACCCAGGGCGGGCGAATCGAACTCCAGGAACGGGACGGCCGCCAGGGCCGCGCCCACCAGCGCGGCCACGGCGACGACGGAGCGGGGGACGCGCATGGTTAGACTAGACGGCCATGATCCTTTCCGCGCTGGCCGTCCTCGAGCTGGTCCTTCTCTGGCTCGTCTCCAGCATCCTGCGCGGAAAAGGTGTCCTTGTCATGGCCGCGGGCATCGCCGCCCTCGCGGCAGCCCTCGCCGCCGCGCTGCGCGGCCGCCGGCAGCTCCTGTATCGGCTCTTCTTCGTCACCGCCCTGGCCGCCGCCTGCGTGCTCGGCCTGGAGGCCGTCCTCTGGCTGGCGCCCGGGCTGCTCCACGGCCGGATCGCGAACCAGGTGCTGAGCGGCTACCACTCCGAGCTCGATGGGATCTACGTGCCGGACCTCTACCTCGGCCGGACCCTGCGGCCGGGATTCGCCCGCGCGATGTACTGGAACGGCCATGTCTGGCGCCACGACGCCAACGCCGACGGCTATCGCGGCCCGCGCGTCGAGCGCGCCGCGGCGGTCTTCCTGGGCGACAGCATGATCTACGGCCACGGCGTGGAGACGGGGGAGACGGTGCCGGCCCGGTTCCAGGCGGTGACGGGCCTGCCGTCCGCCAACCTCGGCCAGCAGGGAACGGGGCCGGTCCAGGCGCTGGAACGGCTGCGCCGGACCGGGCTCCGCCTGCGCCCGCGCACCGTCTTCTTCTGCGCGCATCCCACCGACGTGATGGACGCCGTCGCCGGTTACGAGAGGGCCGAGCTGCAGCGGTTCGTGCAGCAGGACGGCTATCGCCCCCTCGCCCGCGCCGACCAGGAGCCGGGCGTCTTCCAGTTCTGGCTCGCCCGCGTCGCGATCCCGCTCCGCGCCGGGCGCGCGGTGCGAGGCTTGATGCAGGCGGCCCCGCCGGACGGACGGCCCGCCGCCGCGGGGCCGGAGGGGGTGCTTTTCCTTCCCTCCCGCGAGGCCATCGCGGAGCCCTTCGCGCCCCTGGTGGAGGGCGCCGATCCCGACGCGGCCCTCGGATGGACCGTCCTCCGCCGGGCGGTGGCGCAGATCGCCGCCGCGACCAGGGAGGCGGGGGCCGAGCTGGTGATCTTCGACATCGGCTACCCGGCCGCCTTTTCGGCCGCCGTCGAAGGGCTTGCCGGCGAGGTGGGGGCCCGCTACGCTGACGCGGGGCGGGCGGCGCTCGTGGCGGCGCAGGGCGGCGCCGACGTCTACCTGGCGCGCGACGGCCATTGGTCGCCGACCGGCTGCGACCTGGTCGCCCGCCGCCTGGCGGCGGCGGTGTCCGAGGAGCGCCGATGACCGCACCGGCCGGCACCCGCCCATGGGCCGGGAGATTCTACCGCACCTCAACTTTTCGCCGCCCCCGCCGGTCTTATCGTGATGGAGGCGGCCCGCGCGGCCGCGCAGAGAGGTAGAGACCCGATGAGACATGTTTTTGCATTCATGGCCGCTGGGCTGCTGGCCGGCGCCGGCGCCGCCCTGGCGGACGAGGCCGCGGTGGGCCACGACCGCGGCGACTGGCAGCGGGGCGGCGTGCTGGAGAAGTACGACGCGAACAAGAACGGCCAACTCGATGCCGACGAGAAAGCCGATTTCGAGCGCGACCGCGAAGCGCGGCGCGCCGAGTTCATCAAGCGGTTCGACAAGGACGGCGACGGGCAGCTCAACGAGGCCGAGAAGGAGGCCGCGCGCGCGGAGTACCCGCGCATGGGCCACGGCCGCCACGGCCGCGAGATGCACGGCCGGATGCTGGAGAAGTACGACGCGAACAAGAACGGCCAGCTGGACCCCGAGGAGAACGCCGCCTTCGAGCGTGACCGCGAGGCGCGGCACGCGGAGATGCTGAAGCGCTTCGACAACGACGGCGACGGGAAGCTGAGCGAGTCGGAGCGGGAGGCCATGCGGGAGGAATTCCGCAAGGAGCGCGGCGAGAAGCAGTTCTGATCGTACCCGTCGCGTGAGCAAGGCCCGGCGCCCCGGCGCCGGGCCTTTTTCGTTTCCGGCGGATATACTCGCGCCTCCAATGCCGCCTTGCAGGCAGGAGGTGCGCCCATGAAGCCCGGAACGGCGATCGCGATGGATCTGGCCCGCGCGCCTCTGGTCGCGGGTCTCGCCATGGCGTGGATGGCGCTGGTCCCCGCAGCGGCGGGCGCGGCCGAGACGACGGCCGGGAAGACCGTCGCCATCCGCTGCGGCCATCTCATCGACGGAAAGGCGCAGGCGGCCGTGCAGGACGCGGTCATCCTGGTGGAAGGCGAGCGCATCCGGCAGGTCGGGGTCGGGATCGCGGTCCCCGCGGACGCCCTCGTCATCGACCTCGGCCGCTCGACCTGCCTCCCCGGCCTCATCGACAACCACACGCACATCCTGCTCCAGGGCGACATCACCGCCGCGGACTACGACCAGCAGCTCCTGAAGGAGTCGATCCCCTATCGGACCATCCAGGCCACCATGGCCGCGCGCACGGCGCTCATGAACGGCTTCACTGCCATGCGCGACCTGGAGACCGAGGGCGCCATGTACGCGGACGTGGACGTCAAGACCGCCATCAACAAGGGAGTCATCCCGGGCCCGCGGCTTTTCGTCTCCACGCGGGCCATGGCCCCCACGGGCATGTACCCGCTCCAGGGCTACTCGTGGGAGCTGCGGGTGCCGGAGGGCGTGCAGATCGTGGACGGGCCGGACGGCATCCGGCGGGCGGTGCGCGAGCAGGTGAAGTACGGCGCGGACTGGATCAAGTACTACTCCGACCGCCGCTACTTCATGCGGGACGGCGCCCTCCACTCGTGGGTGAACTTCACGGACGACGAGGTGAAGGCCCTGGTGGATGAGACCCACCGCCTCGGCCGCAAGGTGGCGGCCCACGCCATGGGCCGCGAGGGGATCGAGTCGGCGCTGCGCGCGGGCGCCGACACCATCGAGCACGGCTACGGCCTGGACGACGAGATGATGGACCTCATGGTCCGCCGCGGCGTCTACTGGTGCCCGACGATCTTCGTGGGCGCCTACGTGGCCGAGGGCCGCGCGGCGGCGGGCGCGCCCATCTGGAAGACCATGGTGGACCTGGAGCGGCAGGCCTTCGGCAAGGCCGTGAAGAAGGGCGTGAAGATCAGCTACGGGACGGACGCCGGCGGCTACGCCTGGACCGAGAGCCAGGCCCGGGAGCTCGACTACATGGTCCGTTACGGCATGACCCCCATGCAGGCGATCCAGTCCGCCACCTCGGTGGCGGCGGCGCTGCTCGACCAGCAGGACAGCATCGGATCCCTCGAGGCCGGCCGCTATGCCGACGTGGTGGCGGTGGAGGGCGATCCCTTGCGCGACATCACCGAGCTGGAGCGCGTGCGCTTCGTCATGAAGGGCGGCGAGGTCGTGAAGCGGCCCTGAGGAGGAGACCGGGTGGCGAAGGGCTACAAGGTCAAGACCAAGGACGGGACGCAGCTCGGGCCCCTCGACGACGAGATGCTCCGCTCGTGGTACGAGCAGGGCATGATCGGCGACGACTCGCCGATCCTGGGCCCCGGCATCCCGCGCTGGACGCCGCTGGCCAGGGCCGTGGACCCGGAGCAGATCGTCTCCCGTTCGAGCACGG
>DAINRN010000051.1:0-451 GCA_036741815.1 Acidobacteriota bacterium | reverse complement strand
GGGGAGCGCGAGCACGATCTGGTGCTCGCTGGCCGAGAGCAACGTCCCTTCGATGCGCCCCTTCGAGACACTGGGCGCCTTCACGCGGACGAGCGTCCCGGCAGGCAACGACTGACTCTCCTCGGCGTGAGCCGGACCGGCGACCTCGACGATGGCGAGGCGGAATCCGGCGGGCCCCAGCGGTGGCGGACGCGTCTGGCCGGCGTCTTCTTGATCCTCGCGGCCGCCGGCGCCGGCTTCTGGGCCCTCCTGCCCGCGCGCTTCCTCCCCGACCTTCACGACGCGCCGTGGTGGCCGATCGCCGGGGGACTGGCGGTGGTGGGGCTCCTGCTGCTGCCCGGATGGGAGCTGGCCCGCAAGCTCATCCGCGTCCTGCTCCTGCTGGCGGCCATCGCCCTGTTCCCGCTGGCGGGCATCGCCATCGCCGAGGGCGTGCGGGGCAAGGGGCTAG
>DAINRN010000050.1:0-11882 GCA_036741815.1 Acidobacteriota bacterium | reverse complement strand
CACCACGTCGAGGGCGCCGTGGACGCCGCCCGTCACTGCCAGCGACGCCCGGACCCTCCCCGCGAGCGCCGCCACCCAGCGCAGGCGGAGCGGCAGCTCGGCCGGGCTGGACAGTTGGAGGCTCTCCCTCACCTGGAGATTCTCCACGTCGATGTCGGGCTGGTAGAAGCGGTTGAACAGGACCAGGCCGTTCGCGCCCTCCGCGGCGAGGCGCCCGGCGAAGTGGGCGAACGAGGAATAGGACGGCGACACCTTCACCGCCACCGGGATGCGGACGGCCTGCCGGACCTGACGCACGGCCTGGAGCGAAGCCTCCTCGATGCTGGCGCCCGATACCGCGGGGTCCAGCGCGAGCGGATAGAGGTTCACCTCCACGGCATCGGCCCCCATCTTCTCCATGAGGGGCGGGTAATCGAGCCAGCCGCCCGGAGACGTGCCGTTGAGGGAGGCGATGACGGGGATGCGGAGGGCCTCCTTGAGGCGCCGCAGGTGGTCGAGGTACTCCTCGGGCCCGAAGGCGAAGCGCGAGGGGCTCGGGAAGTAGCTCATGGCCTCGGCGAAGGACTCCCCGTGCATCTCGGTGTGGAGGAAGGCGGCGACCTGCTCGCGGACGATCTGCTCCTCGAACAGCGAGCGCATGACGATGGCGGACGCCCCCGCGTCCTCGAAGCGTTTCGCTCCGTCCAGGTCGTCGGCCAGGGGCGAGGCGCCGACCACGAACGGGTTCGGCAGGTCGAGGCCCAGGTAAGTCGTTCTCAGGTCCATGGCTCCCTCCTAGCTCCGCCCCTCGTCTCCGCCGGGCGACTTCGCGGGCCCCTCGCCGTCATCCCGCTCATCCCTCGATGGAGCCGGTTCGGCCCCTCGGGCGGCGCGACCCGGCCGCCGCCCCCGCGGGCAGAGCACCAATCGGCGTGCCAGCATTTCCCGCGCGTTACAAGGCGGAACGGACGACCGCGGCGTTCCTGGACCGGAAAATCTTGCGGATCCGGGCGATCCGCGCGCGATTCTTGCGCCTGGTCAGCGTGCACCGACGTGGGCGGGCGTCGCCACCGTGACGTCCAGGCTGACGGGAAGCGCCAGGGCGTTGGCCACGAGGCAGTGCTTCTTGGCGCTGGCCAACAGCGTGGTCGTCCGCTCCTCGTCGCCTGGAGCCACCTCGACCTCGACGAACAGGCCGAGAGCCGTGAACGCCAATCCGGTCTCGGTGCGGTCGAGGACCGCCTGCGCCCGGCAGGCATATCCCACGACGGGCAGCCGCGCCTTCCGCGCCAGGGCCTCGAAGGTCGTCATGAGGCACAGGCTGAGCGAGGACAGCAGCAGGTGCTCGGGGCTCCACCACGAGTCGCGCCCTCCGAACTCGGGAGGTGCGCCTCCCTCGATCGGGCGGCGCGCGGCCGCATCCAGCACGGCGGTCCCCTGGCCGGGCCAGGAGAGCTTCACCTCGTAACGGTGGGGGAATGTCGTCGCCATGTCTTCCTCCTTCAGTCCGACCCGCTGCTCCGGGACGCATCGCCTCGCTGAGCGGCACGCGGCAGGACGATGGTCTGCAGGAAGCTGGCCAGGTCTGGAAACGTCGCCGGGGCCCCCAGGGTGAGCACTCGCCCGTGGGATCCGGGACCGGTATCCAGGAGGTGGATGACCCCGCGCGCCCGATGGAAGGGCAAGAGGCCGGCTGGCACGTCGATTCCCTGCGCCGCCAGCCACCTCCGGACGGTGAGCAGGTCGGGCACCAGCTCGATGTCGTGGATCACGACGTGCTTCGGGCCGAAGATCTCGTGTCCATGGAAGTAGAGGCCGCCGCCGAAGCGGCCGAGGAATGTCCGGAAGCCGGGCGGGAGGGCGACCTCGGCCCGCTCCTCGAAGCGCTGTAGCTCTTCTTCGCTCGCGCCCCCGCTGGCCAGGTGCTGCGTCCCGCTTCGGGCGAACGCTTCGAGGATGGCGTCGAGGCCGACCCTCGTCGGGCGCGGCTGCCGGCGCTCGACCTCGGCCTCGGTTCGCACGGCGGCGGGTGCGACGCGCGCTGCGGCTTTGCGCCCGTAGACGGTCTCCTTGTCGAGGACGGATACCGTCCGCGCATACAGCTCGTCCGCCTGCTCAGGCGTGTTGTCGATGGCCGTGAGGCCCACCTTCCCGAACTCCGAGAGGGCACCCATGAGGTGGAAGAGGACGCCTGTCTCCGACGCGTGGTCGTAATGCAGGCGGTTGAACGTGACGATGTCGATCAGGTCCTCCGGCAGGAGGCCCCGATAGGCCTCGGAGTGGAGGTTGTCCGTGGCCCGGTAGTACTTGGCCAGGCCGTCGGGAGAGAGGAACAGGCCCGTCCGCGGCTCAAGCTGCCCTCCGGTCAGGAACCGCAGGGCCAGGAAGGGATGCGTGGTCGCTCCCATGCGCAGGTTGATCTCGAGGGCCTGCAGGCGGCGGCCTCCGCGCCCGCTCGGGTAGGCCAGGAAATCGATGGAGAAGCGGCTGACCACGCCCTTCGCGGCGAGCACGGAACCGATGCGCAAGGCCGCTTCCTGGACCTCGTGCCGGTAGGCGTCGGCGGCGGGGAACCGGCAGCCGATGTAGGTGTGCCCGTGGGGCCCGCCCAGGATCTGGTCGTGGGTCGCGATGGGGACCACCTGGCCGCGAGGGTTGATGCGGAGCTGGGCGCTGGGCGAGGTCAGCCCCCCTTCCTCCACGAGTTCCTCCACGATGCCGTCCATCTGCCCGTACTTCTCGAAGTAGGACTCGTGGGTCTCCGCGGGGACCGCGAACTCCAGGTCCCGCAGCGCGGCCTGGATGGCGTCGCGGTCATCCCGCTCCGGGTACCGGAAGATCGCGTTCCCCTCCCCGGAAAAGCTCTCGTTCAGCTTGATGACGGCCCGTCGCAGGCCCGGACGCATCCGGCGCAGCTCCACGAGCGCGTGCTCGACGTCGTCCAGGGTACGCAGGTCCTCGAAGCCCTGCGGGCAGTCCACGCCGGCCTCGCGGAACACCTTGCGGCTTCCCGACTTGGATCCGAGCCACGTCAAGCGCGGATCGACACCGTTGAGCGGTATGCCCAGGAGGACGGCCAGCTTCCGCTCCAGCGGCGTGGAGTTGAACACCGTCATGTACGCGCGGGAAGCGTCCGGGATGCCGACGCGTATCCGCTCGATCAGGCGCGGCCGGTCCAGGATCTTCTGCGTGAGCGGGACCGGCGAGGCGTCGTGCGCGCACAGCAGCGTGAGCCGCGCCCGCGCGTGGCTGCTGGGGATGCCGGCCAGGAACTGGAAGTAGTACTCGAGGAGGAGCGGGTGGATGGGCTGCGAGGTGACATAGACCAGCCGCGCCCGCGGGTTGCGCAAGCGGATGAGCAGGAACAGCAGCCGCTCTTCGTAGAAGGCGGCGCCCGGCAGCTTGCGGAGCTCGCGTTGATCGAGGGTCAGCGAGGGCACCACCACGGACGTGTAGTGCTCCTCGTCGCCGGGGAAGATGGTGGACCAGAGCTCGGCGAGGCGCGGCTTCAGGGCGTCGAAGGCGGCGATCTCCGTCTCCAGGTCGAGATCGCAGGCGAAGGGCGGCTTGGGGATCACGTCAGAAGGTCTCCACGAGCGGTGGGACTCCCGGCTCCATCAACAAACCGCATGCCACACCCTCCTCCCGCTCCGCGCAAGGCGACTCGTGGAACCGCTCTCCGCGACGACGAAAGATCTGCGGCCGCGCTCTCGACACGCGCGTTCCTTGCGGCGTACAGCGTTTCCTCAGGTGCCAGACGCGCGGCATCGCGCTTGCACCGCAAGGCGGCAGCCGAGGAGGCACCATGAGCGGAGGCGTGGTGAAGCTCAAGATCCCCGAGTCCATCACCGTCGAGCAGGAAGAGCTGCACGCGGACCTGGCCGACGCGGCCAGGGCCGGCGGGGCCGTGGGTGAGGCGGCCCAGGCCGTGGCCCGGATCCTCCACCACCATTTCGTGCGCGAGGAGCGGTTCGCCATGCCCCCCCTGAGCCTCCTCCGGCCACTCTCCGAAGGCCAGTGGACCCCGGAGATGGCCGAGGCCCTCGCCCTGACCGACGCCCTGAAGAGAGAGCTGCCCCGCATGCTGGAAGAGCACAAGAGTATCGTGTCCGCCCTCAAGGTGCTGGCCGCGGTCGCGGGGCAGGAGAAAAGGACCGAGTACGCCTGGTTGGCCCAGAAGCTCATCCATCACGCGCGCATGGAGGAGGACGTCCTGTACCCCGCCGCGCTGCTCGTCGGCGAGTACCTGCGCCTGCGGCAGCGCGCCGCTCGAACCTGATCTAGCGGCCGCCACCTCCGTTCGTCCCGCGCCATTACCGCATTCCTGTCGCCTCTCTCCTCGCGTCCCCGCAGTGATTGCGGGGCCTTCGCCGCAATCCCTTGACATCCGCGAGGCCCGGGAGTTGCAGGCTGGAGACGGCGGAGGTGATGCGATGAAGGACCCCGTAGCGCTGCTGGAGAGACACCCGACGGAAGAGGGCCGCGGCACGACGACGATGAAGGCGCTCGTCTTTCACGGCCCCGGCGTGCGCGTCTGGGAAGACAAACCCCGGCCCAGGATCGAGAAGCCCACGGACGCGGTCGTGCGCATCACGACGTCCACGATCTGCGGCACCGACCTGCACATCCTCAAGGGCGACGTGCCTACGGTGGAGAAGGGGCGGATCCTCGGGCACGAGGGCGTGGGGATCGTGGAGGAGATCGGGACGGCCGTGGCCACGTTCCGCAAGGGCGACAAGGTGCTCATCTCGTGCATCACCGCCTGCGGCAAGTGCGACTTCTGCCGGAAGGCCATGTATTCCCACTGCCGGGACGGCGGGTGGATCCTGGGCCACCGGATCGACGGCACGCAGGCGGAGCTCGTCCGGATCCCCCACGCCGACACGAGCCTCTATCGATTGCCCACTGGCGCGGACGAGGAAGCCATGGTCATGCTCAGCGACATCCTCCCCACCGCCTTCGAATGCGGCGTGCTGAACGGGCAGGTGAAGCCGGGCGACACCGTGGCCATCGTGGGCGCGGGCCCCATCGGCCTCGCGGCCCTCATGACCGCGCAGTTCTACTCCCCCGCCGGGATCATCATGATCGACGTCGACGACAACCGCCTCGAGGTGGCTGGGCAACTGGGCGCAACGTGGCGAATCAACGGCCTGGACGGCGGCGTCCTCGAGAAGGTCATGGCCCTCACTTCGGGGGCGGGCGTGGACGTGGCCATCGAGGCGGTGGGCGTGCCCGGGACGTTCGACATCTGCCAGTCCATCCTGGCTCCAGGCGGGCGCCTGGCCAACGTCGGAGTGCACGGCAGGCCGGTTACCCTCAACCTGGAGAAGCTCTGGTCCCACAACGTGACGATCACCACCAGGCTGGTCGACACCGCCGCGACGCCGATGCTCCTCAAGGTCGTCCAGTCCGGCCGCCTGCAGCCCAAGAAGCTGGTCACCCATCGCTTCGGGCTGTCCGAGGTGATGAAGGCCTACGACACCTTCGGCGACGCCGCGAAGCAAAAGGCGCTGAAGGTGGTGCTGCGCGGCGCGTAGGCGCCGCCCGGTGAACGTTGGGCCGGGTGGCGGCCGCGACGCCGCCATCCGGCCCGTCCTCTAGCGAAAGGGGCGCACCCATGAGCGAGCGGGCCACGCTCTTGCCGGAGACGCGGCGCCCCTCCCTCCGGTCCGGCGCGCTGACGGATCGCCGGCCATGGCACACCCTCGAGGCGGCGGTTGTCCTGGACCGCCTCGGCACGACCGAGCACGGGCTGCCCGGGAACGAGGCCAACCGGCGCCTCCTCGCGCACGGTCCCAACGAGCTGGGCGGCGCTCGCCGGGTGTCGCCGTGGAGCCTGCTCCTCCGCCAGTTCAAGAACGTCCTGATCCTGATCCTCGTCGTTGCCGTCGTCCTTTCCGCGCTCCTGGGCCAGGCCCTGGAGGCCGCCGTCATACTCGTCATCCTACTCTTCGCAGCGGGGCTGGGATTCGCCCAGGAATACCGGGCCGAACGGGCCGTCGAGGGACTGCGGCGCATGGCGGCGCCGCTGGCGACGGTGCTGCGCGACGGCGGGGAGCGATCGGTCCCGGCACGCGAGCTGGTATCCGGCGACGTCGTTCTCCTCGAGGCCGGTGCCCGCGTGCCCGCCGACGCCCGCCTCCTCCTGGCCGCCAACCTCGCCCTCGACGAGGCCGCGCTCACCGGAGAATCGCTGTCCGTGACCAAGTCCTGCGAGCCGCTGGCTGACGGCGGCGCGGTCGTCGGCGACCGCACGAACATGGTCTACGCGGGCACCACGGTCAGCCGCGGCCGCGGCACGGCCGTGGTCGTAGCCACCGGCATGCGGACGGAGTTCGGCGCGATCGCGCGCCTCCTGGAGGAGGTGGAGAGCCGCCGCACCCCCCTGCAGCAGGACCTCGATCGCGTCAGCCACCTGCTGGCCCGGGGCGCCCTGGCCGTGGTGGCCCTGATCGTGACTTTCGGTCTCCTTCGAGGGCAGGCGCTCTGGGACGTGGTGATCTTCGGCATCGCCCTCGCCGTGGCCGTAGTGCCCGAGGCGCTTCCCGCCGTGGTCACCATTTCGCTGGCGCTGGGAGCTCAGCGCATGGTGCGGCGCCATGCGCTGGTGCGGCGGCTGTCGGCCGTGGAGACCCTGGGAAGCGTCTCGGTGATCGCGTCCGACAAGACGGGCACGCTGACGACGGGCGAGATGACCGCGCGCCGGATCTTCGCGGGCGGGTCTTCGCTCGAGGTGGGAGCCTCCGTCCTGCCGCCGCCCGCCGCGGCGCTGCTCCAGGGCGCGGCGCTCGCCTCCGACGCCAAGCTCGAGCCGCCCAGGGGCGACCCCACGGAGATCGCGCTGCTGGCGGCGGCGGCCAGGGCCGGCCTGCGCAAGCATGAGCTCGACGCCCGCTACCCACGAGCCGCCGAGATCCCCTTCACATCCGAGACCAAGAGGATGACGACGCTGCACCATGCGCCGGAGGGCCTGGTGGCCTATTCGAAGGGCGCGCCCGAGGTCATCCTGGCGGGTTGCAAGCGCGTGCTGGACGCCGATGGCGAGCGCCCCCTCCGGCCCGGCGAGCGCGAGCAGCTGCTGCGCACGGCACGAAGCATGGCCGCTGGAGCGCTACGCGTGCTCGCCGTCGCCGTGAAGCGTCAGGCCCGTCTGGAGGACGCGGAGCGCGGCATGACGTTCCTGGGGCTGGTGGGGATGAGCGATCCCCCGCGGCCCGAGGCGGCCGGCGCCATCGCGAAGTGTGTACGGGCCGGGATCAAGCCCATCCTCATCACGGGTGACCACGCGGTCACGGCGGCGGCCGTGGCGCGAGAGCTGGGCATCCTCAAGGAAGGCCTGCTGCTGACCGGAGCCGAACTGGACGCCATGGGCGACGAGGAGCTGGAGCGCCGCGTCACGGAGATCGAGGTGTACGCGCGGGTATCCCCTGCCCACAAGCTGCGCGTGGTCGCCGCCTGGCAGAAGTCCGGCCGTTACGTGGCCATGACCGGAGACGGCGTCAACGACGCCCCGGCGCTGAAGAAGGCGGACATCGGCGTGGCCATGGGCCTCACGGGGACCGACGTCACCAGAGACGCGGCCGCCATGACCCTCACCGACGACAACTTCGCGTCCATCGTGGCCGCGGTCGAAGAGGGGCGCGGCGTGTTCAGCAATGTCAAGAAGTACCTCATGTACCTGCTCTCCTCGAACATCGGCGAGATCGGGCTCATAGCGGGGGCGTCGCTGCTCGGCTTGCCCCTCCCCCTCACCGCAGTCCAGATCCTCTACGTGAACCTGGCCACGGATGGCCTGCCCGCGCTGGCCCTCGCCGTGGATCCTCCCGAGGCCGACCTCATGCGTCGGCCGCCGCGGGATCCACGGGTCGGGATCCTCACCCGGCCCGTGCTTGCCCTCACCGTGCTGGGCGGCCTCTGGTCCACGCTCGTCAACCTCGCGCTCTTCACCTGGGCGCTCCGCTCCGATCGCAGCCTCCCCGAGGCCGTCACCATGACGTTCGTGTCCCTGGTCCTGATCGAGTTCTTCAAGGCCTACAACTACCGCTCCGACCGGCGCTCGGTGTTGGTCCGGCCCTTCGCCAACAAGTGGCTCAACCTCGCCATCGCGTGGGAGCTGGTGCTGCTGGGCCTGATCGTGTACGTCCCCTTCCTCAACGGACCGTTCCGGACATTTCCGCTGACGCTCGAGGACTGGGCGATCATCGCCGGCGTGGCCCTGACCATCTCTCCGGTCCTGGAGCTCGGGAAGTGGACGCAGCGCCGCGGATGGTTCGGCCGGCTGAGCTCCTGACGGCGCTTACGCCGCGCCCTCCACCCGCCTCACGTAGATCTCCGCGGCGATCGCCGGCTCGAGGGCGACGGTCGTCTCCCCCACGCGCAACACCGCTGCCGGCGAGCGCTGCTGGAAGTGGACGGTCGCCCCCGGCACGACGCCCAGGCCGGCCAGCCGCACGAGCCGGCCCGGCTCTCGGGGCACGATGAAGACGATGTGTCCCGCGTCCCCCGGCGCCAGGCGGTCGAGCGGCTGCACGAGCGGCTCCACGGACCGGGAGAAAGCGCGGCAGCACGGCCCGGAAGGGATGGGCTTGCCGTGCGGGCACAGCCGGGGATGGCCCAGGAACGCGCACACCGATTCCGTGGTGGCCGCGTCCAGGACATGCTCCATCACGCAAGCGGTGCGGTTCACCGCCGCGTCGTCGCGCACGTCCAGGGCGATCCTGAAGAGCACCTCGGCCAGCCGGTGGCGCCGCACCTGGCCCTCGGCCAGGACGCGCCCGGTGCGGGTGAGGAGCACGCGGCCGGGACCGAGCCGGACCAGCCCGCGGGCCAGCAGCTCGGCAAGCGCCTCGTCCAGGCGGCGGACGTGGCTCGTCGCCCGCAAGTCTTCCATGCGGTCCCGGCCCTCCTCGCCCAGGGTCCACAGCTCCTCGGCCACCTCCTCGAGGTCCTGGTCGGCGAACTCCTCGTCGTGGCTCATGCGTCCTCCCCTCCTGCCCCGAAGCAACGCCGCAGCCAGGTGACGATCCGCGACGCCCGGGGAAACTGGTAGCCGCAGCTCGGGCACTGCACGACGTCGCAGGCGTCGCGCAGCGGGCACGCCCCGCAGACTCGGGCCCCGTGCGTGAAGCGGGCCCCACAGAGCCCGCACAGGAAGGGCGTAACCCCCGCTTCCGGGCTCATCGCAGGGACACCGGCAGCGCGCGCAGCGCCGCGTTCAGCAGCCCGCCCACGGTCAGGGAGCACGGGAAGACGAACCCGGCGACGGCCATGCCCGTGCGCCAGCCGCGCTCCTTTACGATCATCAGGAAGTTGGCCACGCAGGGGATGAACAGCGTGATGGTCACCGTGGCCACCAGGACCTGGACGGGGTCGAGCCGCCCCTCGTGGGCCATGCGGTAGAGGCCGGCGGCGCCAAAGTCCCGCCGCAGGAACCCGATCACGAAGGCACCCGCCGTCTCCGCGGGAAGGCCGAGGCCCGCCTGCAGGACCGGTCCCACCGCGCGCTCGAGGCTTCCGAGGAGGCGGAGACGGTCGGCGATGAAGAGTAGGAGCGTCCCGAGCACGAACAGGGGCACGGCCTCCTTCAGGTACCACTCGATCCGGGCCAGCGTCTTGACCACGATGTTCCCGGGCCGCGGCGCCCGCAGGGGCGGCAGCTCGAGGACGAAGTCGCTCCCCCGCCCGGGCAGGACCGCGGCCGCCAGACGGCCCACGACGATGATCACCGACAGGACCACGCCCCCCCAGATCAGGACGGCCAGGGGAGACAACGTCCCCAGCAACGCGAGGACCACCGCCAGCTGCGCCGAGCAGGGGACCCCGAGCGCGAGGAGCAGGATCACGATGAGCCGCTCCTTCCGCGTCTCCAGGACGCGGGTGGTCAGGGTGGCCATGGTGTCGCACCCGAGGCCCAGCACCATGGGCAGGACCGCCTTGCCGTTGAGGCCCATGGCCTTGAAGGCGCGATTGACCATCACCGCCAGCCGGGGCAGATACCCGGAGTCCTCGAGCAGGCCGAACGCGATGAAGAACGTCCCCACGATGGGCAGGATCAGGGCCAGGGAGTACGTGAGGGCCATCGTCACCAGCCCGTAGGGACCCACGAACAGGTCGCGCACCGCGGGCCAGGGGATGAGTGCCTGGGCGAGGCGGGTGGCCGCCGGGTTGATCACGCCTCCGAAGAGGCCGTCCTCCAGCAGGTCTACGAGCGTTCCCGCCCCGAAGACGCCCACGAAGAGATACATGGCCGCGAGCACCGCGGCCAGGATGGGTACTCCCCAGACCCGGTGCGTGGTCAGACGCGCCCAGCGGTCGGCGGCCGCTTCGGAGGCCTGGCCCACGGGCCCGCGCCGCGCGACGAGCCCCTCGCCCAGGAGCGCGGCAACCCGGCGACGGCTCTGGTCGACCACGTAGGCCAGGTGATCGGGAAGGGCGCGCCGGAGTCGCTGCCGCACCTCCTCGATGCGGCCGAGGGCCTGGGGCGGCAAGCGCTCCCGCAGCCAGCCGACCAGCGTCTCGTCCCCCGCCAGGACCATCACCCCGAGCGCGCGGGGTGGGATGGACGCGGCGGGAAGCAGCGGAGCGACCTCCGCCAGGGCTTCCTCCATCAGCCTCGGGTAGGTCACGCGCACCCGGGCCGCGCGGGGCGCGGCCAGGGCGGCCAGCAGGCGGGGCAGGCCCTCCCGGCGGACGGCGACGGCGGCCACGACGTCCACGCCCAGCCGCGCGGCCAGCACGTCGCAGGAAACCCGGATGCCCCGCTCGTCCGCCTCGTCCATCATGTTCAGGCAGAGGACGAAGGGAAGCTCCATCTCGGCGACCTGCACGGCCAGGAGCAGCGCGCGCTCGAGGTTCTTGGCGTCGCCCACCACCACCACGGCGTGCGGGCGGCCCTCCAGGACGAGGTCGCGCGTGACCTTCTCGTCCTCGGATGAGGGGAGCAGCGACGCCACTCCGGGCGTGTCCACCACCTTGACCTTCCCGATCCGGAGCGTGGACCAGCCGGCGACGAGCTCGACCGTGGTGCCCGGGTAGTTGGAGACGGTGACGTAGCGGCCGGTGAGCGCCCCGAACAGCGCGCTCTTGCCCACGTTGGGGTTGCCCACCAGGATCACGGCGCGGGACACGTCCGGGCCACCCCCGGGCGTGGGAGCGAGCCCCGCCGCGTCACAGGCCGTCGAGGCCGTACCCACGGCCGCCGGAGGCTGCAGGATGTGGGCCACCCCGGCAGGGGCCTCTGCGGCCTCGTTGCGTTGCGCCGCTGCGCAACGCTTGCGTCGTCAGCGGCGCGTCGCGAAAAGACTACGCGCCCCAACCGGCCGCTGCGCCGGCTATGGCGGCGGCAGCTTGCGGTCCAGCTCGCGGGCCTTCAGGACCAGGCCCGCGATCACGGCCAGGATGACCACGAGCGAGACGCCCAGGCCCAGCCGGCGTTGCCGCAGCTCGCGGAACGCGCGGTGTCCCGCCGAGACGCCCTTCCTTGCCACCGCGAGGCCCGCGTCCACGGCCGCCATGAACCGCTGCTCGTCGAAGCTGTGCACGAGCACGCGCGCCTCGACCACCTTGTCCTGCGCCTCGCGCAAGGCGAAGACGTCCGCGCTCACCTCCATGCCCGCTCGCTCCGCGCGCTCCAGGAGCGCGCGCGCCTCGTCGGCGCTCGACCTCAACCGGGCGGCCGCCTCCGCCATGCCCTGCGCGGCCCGGTATTCCTTGTCGCCGGGGACGTGGCAGGTGATGCAGGTGGACTTCGGCCCCACGCCCAGCATCTCGGCGGTCGGACGCCGCACGGCATGGTTCTCGTGGCAAACCACGCATCGGATGCAGAGGCTGAGGTCCAGGTGGTTCTTGGCCTCGGTCTCCCGGAACAGCGTGGCCTCGCACCCGTGGCAGCTCCCGCAGACGTT
>DAINRN010000049.1:5089-12008 GCA_036741815.1 Acidobacteriota bacterium | reverse complement strand
CCACCGGCCGCGACGGCGCGGGCGCGGCGGCCTGCGGCAGACCGCCGATGATGCCACCCACCACGCCCCCGGGCACGCCGCCCTCGACCCCGCCCGGGACTCCGCCTTCGCCGCCGATCCCGACGGTCTCCTCCTCCGGGGGCAGCTGGTCGGGCACCTCCACCGGGGCCACGAACCGCGCCGGCTCCGGGGGCGGCGTGGCCACCGCCTGCGGCGACCGCGTCCGCATGGCCGCCGCCGGAGGTGGCGGAGGGGGCGCCACCTCTGGCGGCGACGTGAAGAAGGTGCGCACCCCCAGTTCCGCTGAAGGCAGCGCATCCTCGAAGAGGAGCAGAGGGACCACGATGGCCACGACGAGCAGGGTGGCGTGGATCAGGACGGAGGCCGCCAGCGTCACGCTTCGACCGGCCGCGTGCGAGCGCTCCGTGAAGACCAGGCTGCGGAAGGCGAATTCGCCCCGCGGCGTCGGCACGAGGGCCGGATACTCGCGCCGGGACGGCGGCGGCGGTTGTGGGAGAACGCGAGCCGGCTGTCCCATGGTTTCCTCCCGTTCCCTCCGGAACACAATCGCCGTGCCACCGCCGAGGGGTGATTGGCTTGCGGATACCGCGGTCACGCCAGGGATCCTGCGCATTTGATGCGCCGTGAGGGCCGGTCATCCGCGCTTTCTGCGTCCGGCACCCCAACCGGCACATCACCCGAGGCATCGCCCTGCCGCCGCTGCCGCTCGGCATTGACTACGTAGACGTGGTGGGCGTCCCAGTTCGACATGGAGGCCAGCTCCTCGGTGGGTAACAACTCCTCCGCGAGGACGAACACGTCGTGGATCTCCCGCTCCAGGTGAGCGCGAAGCCGCTCCACGAAGGCGCTCACGGTGGTTTCGTCGAAGGATCCGGAGCGGATTTGCGCCACGAGCTGATGCAGCTCTTCGAGCGCGGCTTCTGACTTCTGGAGGAGCGGGAACCGCCTGCCGATCACCCTTGCCAGCGCAGGGTAGAGCAGCCCGTCGTCGGTGCTCGTGAGCCGCTCCCCGGCCCTGGCGATCGTCTCCACCACAGCCGCGAGGACCTCCCGCGGCGTCTTTCGCCCTACCAGGTCCTGCAGGTGGTCGAGCTGACAGAGAAGCACGCCGTGCTCGGCCTTGCGGCGGTCGGTGATCTTCATCGACATCGGCCTTTCCCCCTCTCGGAGCCCGCCCGACGTGCGGATCTCAGGCCACCAGCACGGAACAGGGGGCGTGGCGCAAGACGCGATCCGTGTTGCTGCCCACGATCCCGTCGCGGATGCTGTCGTGCCCCTGGGTGGACATCACGATCAGGTCGGTCCGTTCCTCCTCGGCCTCCTGCACGATGCGATACCACGGAGATCCCGTTATGTAGACGTTGGCTTCAACCGGCACCGCCTCCAGCTCGGGGCACAGGAAGCGCCGGACGTCGGCTTCCGTGGGCACGGCGTGCGCGCCGGATCCGGGCGCGCCCGTCCGCGCGGCCAACGGAGGCGGCGGGCTGACGTGGAGAGCCGCGACCTTCGCCTCGAAGGCGCGCGCCATCAGGGCGGCCATGGGGAACGCCCGGCGGGAGGCCGGGGAGAGGTCCGTGGGCACGAGGAGACGCCGATACGGAAGCGGCCCGTCGTGACGGGACCGGCGCACGCACAGCACCGGTCGCCGCGCGTGCTGGACCACCTGGTTCGTCACGCTGCCGACGAACCAGCTGCCGAAGCCCTTCCGGCTGCGGGTGGCCATCACCGTCAGGTCCGGCTGCGTCCGCTCGATCATCGCCAGTACAGCGAGGTCTGCGAGGACATGTCCCCCGACGTGTCCCTCGTCCACCACGATCTCGTGCGGGACCGTCAGCACGCGGGCGCGATGGCACAGCTCCTGCCGCACCTGGGCTGCCCAGCGGCCGCGCCGGTCGTCCTGGTCGTCGATCGGACCCTGGTAGCGGTCGGCCGGCATCTCGAGGGCATGGAAGAGCGTGACCCGCGCCCGAAAGCGCTCGGCCAGGACGCGGGCGTGCTCGAACGCGAAGTCTGATTCGGGGGTCAGATCGGACGCGAACAGGATCGTCTGGATCTCGGCCATGGCTGCCTCCTCGGCGTTCCTCACGAAGGAAGAGAACAATCGCCGTGCCATGACGCTTTCGGTGCATCGCCCCCTCTGGAGCGCGGAAACGCACGCTTCTCGACGTGCCTTGTCGCCGGAGCCGAACGAATTGCGCGGGAGCCAGCCAGGAGGCGCGGCTTTTTCGCGCCATCCTGAGCGCCATCTGACACCCTTCCCCGCTATGAGTCCGTTCGAAACGCGTACCAGCTCTTGGGTTGCGCGCCGAGGGCACGCAGGCACGTCTGTATCTTGCTTGCGCACTTCTTCTCGCAGTCGTCGACCGGCAGGAAGTAGCCCTGCCGGTGGATGATCTGGATGGTGAGTTGCACCTCGGGAACCCACTCGCTCTCGGGCCTCAGGTGGAACGAGGCATCGAAGGGCGCGATGTCGTACCGGCTCGGCCGCTCCTCGTGAGGAAGGGCGGAGAGCGCGACGGCCTTGAGGTTTCCGTAGACGTCCTCGCACTTCGAGCACCCCGGGTCGGGATGTGCCCCCGCCTCATGGCGAGCGAAGAGTCGCAGCTCGTAGCCCACCTGGACGTTGCGCCCGCCGTCTCGCTCGACGAGCGGAGCCACCTCCCAGCACACCTTGTGGCGGGCCACCCACTCTCGGAGAGCGTCTTCCGTGCTCATGGCGCCTCCTTCCCCGGAGCCGCCCCGACCATTCCGACCATCGACCACCGAACCGGCGTCTTCGTGAGTTCCTCCCCGGGACCACAGTCTTCCGTCCGTCACGCTGCCGCCGTCACCCGACCCGGCTTGACCTCGCTGTGCCACTTCCAGAGCGTGAAGATGACGGGATAGATCAGCAGCTCGAGCGCAAACGACGTCACGACACCGCCCACCATGGGGGCGGCGATCCGCTTCATCACGTCGGCGCCCGCCCCCTGGCTCCACATGATCGGCAGCAGGCCCATGAGGATGGCCAGGACCGTCATCATCTTGGGGCGGATGCGCTTGACCGCTCCGTCCTCGACCGCTTCCTGCAGGTCGTGGAGGGTCTTCATGCGGCCGGCCTTCCTGAACTTGTCGTAGGCCTGGTCGAGGTAGAGCAGCATGACCACACCCGTCTCCGCGTCCACCCCGGCCAGGGCAATGATGCCCACCCAGACCGCGACGCTCAGGTTGTAGCCGAGCAGCCAGATGAGCCAGAACGCGCCGATCAGCGAGAAGGGCACGGCCAGCAGCACGATGGCAATCTTGGCGGGGTTGCGGGTGTTGAAGTACAGCAGCACGATCACCAGGAGGAGCGTCACCGGGATGACGACTCTCAAGCGCGCCTTCGCGCGCAGCATGTACTCGTACTGGCCGCTCCACTCCAGATAGTAGCCCTCCGGAAGCTTCACCATCTGACCCACGACGCCCTTGGCCTCGTCCACGTAGGAACCGATGTCCCGATCCGCCACGTCGACGTAGACGTAGCCCAGCAGCTGCGCCTGCTCCGTCCGAATGACCGTGGGGCCGGTGGTGAGCGTGATGTCCGCCACCTGCTGGATGGGGATCTGGGCCCCAGCGGGCGTGGCGATGAGCGTGCGCTTGAGGGTGTTGATGTCGCTCCGGTAGTAGCGCTGGTAGCGCACGTTGACCGGGAAGCGTTCGCGGCCCTCGATGGTGGTGGTGATGTTGCTCCCGCCGATCGCCGACTCGATCACCATCTGGACGTCCTGGATGCTCAGGCCATAGCGGGCGATCTGTTCGCGCTTGATCGTGAAGTCGACGTAGTAGCCGCCCGTCACGCGCTCGGCGAAGACGTTGCGGGTGCCGCGCACGCTCCCCAGCGCGCCCTCGATCTGGGCTCCGATGTCGTTGATGGTCTCGAGCTTGGGGCCGAAGATCTTGACCCCTACCGGCGTGCGGATGCCGGTGGAGAGCATGTCCACCCGGCCCTTGATGGGCATGGTCCAGGCGTTCGCCACGCCGGGCACGCGCACCAGCCGGTCCAGCTCCGCCTCCAGCTTCTGGGACGTCATTCCCGGGCGCCATTCCTTCTCCGGCTTGAGGTTGATGACCGTCTCGATCATCTCCAGGGGCGCGGGGTCGGTGGCGGAGAGGGCGCGCCCGGCCTTGCCGAAGACGGAAGCCACCTCGGGCACCTGCTTGATGAGCTTGTCCTGCATGGCCAGGATCTGCTGCGCGGTCTGCACGGAGGCGCCCGGAAGCGTGATCGGCATGTACAGCAACGTGCCCTCGTAGAGCGGGGGCATGAACTCGGATCCCAGGCGCAGGAACACCGGCACCGTGCTCGCCATCAGCAGCAGCCCCGCCACCAGGGTGAGCGTGCGGTGACGGAGCACGAACCGCACGAAGGGGTGGTAGACCCGGATCAGGAGCCGGTTGACCGGGTTCTTCTCCTCGGGCGCGATCTTGCCCCGGATGAACAGCACCATCAGGAAGGGGACGATCAGGACGGAGGTCAGGGCCGCAAAGCCCATGGCGAAGGTCTTGGTGAAGGCCAGCGGCTTGAAGAGCCGCCCTTCCTGCGACTCCAGCGTGAAGATGGGCAGGAAGGAGACGGTGATGATGAGCAGCGAGAAGAACAGCGGCCGGCCCACTTCCTGGGCGGCCTCGATGAGGATCTCGCGACGCGGCTTGGAGTCCGCGGCGTGCTCGATGTGCTTGTGGGCATTCTCGATCATGATGATGGCGGCGTCGATCATGGCCCCGATGGCGATGGCGATCCCACCCAGGCTCATGATGTTGGAGCCCAGGCCGATGGCGCGCATGGCCACGAATGAGAGCAGGATGGACAGGGGCAGGGTGAGGATGGCCACCAGCGCGCTGCGGAAGTGCCAGAGGAAGACGACACAGACCAGCGACACGATGATCCCTTCCTCGACGAGCTTCTCCTTCAGGTTCTTGATGGAGCGCTCGATCAGGTCCGAGCGGTCGTAGGTGGTGACGAACTCGACACCCTTGGGCAGGGCAGGCTGGATCTTCTCCTTGACCGCCTTCTTGATCTCCTGGATGACGCCGTAGGTGTCGACGCCATAGCGGATGACGGCGATGCCGCCGGCCACGTCCCCCTCGCCGTTGAGCTCGGCCACCCCGCGGCGCATGTCGGAGCCCAGCTGCACGCGGCCCACGTCCTTGACCAGGACGGGCGTGCCGTCGGGCTTGGCCCCCAGGCTCACCTGCTCCAGGTCGGCCACGCTCTGGATGTAGCCGCGGCCCCGCACCATGTACTCGCGGCCGGTCCACTCCACCACCCGCCCGCCCACGTCGTTGTTGCTCTTGCGCACGGCGTCCACCACCCGGTCCAGGGGTAGCCCGTAGGACAAGAGCGCGTTGGGGTCGATCTGGATCTGGTACTGCTTGACGTAGCCGCCGAAGGGCGCCACCTCCGCCACCCCCCGGATGCTGCGCAGCCAATACTGGACGTACCAGTCGTTGAGCGTGCGCAGGCGCGAAAGGTCGTAGGTGCCGGTGCGGTCCACGAGCGCGTACTCGAACCCCCACCCCACGCCGGTGGCGTCGGGGCCGAGCACGGGCTGGACGCCTGCGGGCAGGCGCCCTTGCAGTCCGTTGAGGTACTCGAGGACACGGCTGCGGGCCCAGTAGGGGTCGGTGCCGTCCTCGAAGATCACGTACACGAAACCCACGTCGAAGTAGGAGAACCCGCGCACGACCTTGACCTTCGGGGCGGAGATGAGCGCGGTGACGATCGGATAGACGACCTGGTCCTCCACCAGGGTCGGGCTGCGGCCCTCCCAGTTGGCGGAGACGATGACCTGCACGTCGGAGAGGTCGGGGATGGCGTCGATGGGCGTCCCCCGTATGGCCCAGATGCCCGCGCCGACGATGGCCACGATGAGCAGGACCACCACGAAGGCGTTGCGGGCGCTGAAGGCGATGAGCTTCTCGATCACGGCTGGTGCTCCTTCGGGTGTTGGGGCTGGTGCTGTGAGTGGTCCGGAAGCGTGGGCGTCGGCATGACCATGCCCTTCATCTCGTCGCCCGCGCCACCCTCGCCGCCGCGCTTTGGCTCAGGGCCGGCCTTGGTCTGGCCGCTTCCCTTCATGTCCATGCCGGGCATGCCGATCATCGACTGCATGGCCGCCTGGAGGTTCGTCTCCGAGTCGATGAGGAACTGCGCCGAGGTCACGATGCGGTCGCCCTCCTCGAGGCCGCTCAGCACCGGGTAGAGCTCGTCGCCCGGCTCGCCGACCTGGATCTCGCGCGGCTCGAAGTAGCCGTTGGGATGGGCGAGGAGGGCGTAGCGCTTGGAGCCCGTGTCGATGACCGCCTCCTTGGGGATGGCCAGGCGGCGGCCGCCGCCCGTGCCGATCAGGATGGTGACGTACGTCTCGGGCTTGAGCTCCAGCCCGGGGTTGTCGAACTCGGCCCGGATCTTCACGCGCCGGGTCTGGGGGTCGATGTCGGGGTAGATGAAGGTGATCTTGCCCTTGAGCGAGCGCTTGGACTGCCCGTAGGGGAACTCGATCTCCGCCTCCTGCCCCACCTTGATCAGGGGCAGCTCGTATTCGAACAGCGCGCCCAGGGCCCAGATCCGCGAGAGGTCCGCCACCTTGAAGGCGGTCATCTCCGGCGTGATGTACTGGCCCGGGACGGCGTTCCTCTCGAGCACTACCCCGTTGAAGGGCGCGTGCAGCATCAGCGTCTTTTGCGCGCGGCCGGTCTCCTCCAGCTCGCGAATCTGGTGCTCGGGGACGTCCCACAGCTCCAGGCGGGCCCTGGCCGCGGCCAGGAGCGACTCGGCCGAGGCGCGGGTGGCGGAGATCGGGCTCTTCCCGAGCTGGTCGCGCGCCTTGAGGGCGAGGAGGTACTCGTTCTGGGTCGCCACCAGCTCGCGCAGCTC
>DAINRN010000049.1:4722-5079 GCA_036741815.1 Acidobacteriota bacterium | reverse complement strand
CGAGCCGCCCGAAGGCGCGCACGGCCTCCGCCACGACCCGGGCGCAGTCCTCCGGACGGCCGAGGTCGGCCGTGACCGGCGCGGCCTTGCCGCCAGCCGCGCGCACCTCCGCCACCGTGCGGGCCAGCTCCGGGCTGTAGACGCTGAAGAGCCACTGGCCGCGGCGCACCGGCTTGCCCACGAAGTCGACCCACACCTTGTCCACCCAGCCCGCGACCTTCGTGTGCACCTGGGTCACCCGGGTCTCATCGAAGGCCAGGGTGCCGACCGCGCGGATCGTGGTGTCGAGGACCTGCGGCGCGACGATCGCGGTGCGGACGCCGATGAGCTGTTGCCGCGCGGGGGAGATGTAGACCG
>DAINRN010000049.1:0-4712 GCA_036741815.1 Acidobacteriota bacterium | reverse complement strand
GCCTCTCCTCCGGGAGGAGTCTCCATGCCGGCCATGCCTTCGTGCGCGCCACCTCCGGCCGCGGGGCTCGCGGCCGCCGCCGTCGCCCTGTGCGTCAGACGCGAGCGCAGGACGAACACCGTACCGGCCACCCCGACGGCCAGCGATACCAGCCCGACCAGGGCGTACTTGAGGGCGGCCCGTGAGCCTGGCGGCTTTGCCGGCGGTTCCGCCTCGGGCGACGCTCCGTTCAGAGCCAGGGATGCGTGTTCGCTATTCATTTACCTTTCCTCACCGATTCGACATGGAGCCGGAGCCACTCATGCCGGCGGAACCGGCGCCGGCCGGGCTGCCGCCCGGCACGCCCGTCCCGCCCGCAGGCGTCATCCCGGAGGTCTCCTCCAGGCTGGCCTCCTCGAGGCTGGCGCGGATGCGCTCGTGGTTGGCCAGCAGTCCCACGTGCGTGGTCCGGTCGTTGTACAAGGTGGTCAGCGCCTCCAGCACGGTGATGAACGGCACCTTGCCCGTCTGGTAATTCGCCAGGGCGGCGTCGACGGACATGCGGTCCTGCGGAACGATGCCCTCGCCGTAGAGCGTAGCGATCTTCTCCGTCGCCTCGAGCTGCGCCAGCCGCTCCTGCACGCGGTACCGGAGCTGGAGCCGGACCGATTCCACCAGGCGCTCGCCGGAGCGCCACTGCGCCTCTGCCTCCGCCACCCCGCTGGAGATCCGTTTGCGGTAGACGGGAAGCGAGACGCCGATCCCGGCCTGCCACATGGGGTCCAGGCCCCCGCGGTTCATGTACCCGGCCTGGAGCGAGAAGTCGGGCTTGTACTCCTTGCGGGCGAGGTCCACGGCCAGGCGGGCCCGCTCCACGCCCACTCCCGCGCTCTTCACCTCCGGGCTGATGGCCACGGTGCGCACGATCACCGACTCCGGTGTCTCCTCGAGCGGCCGCAGCTGCAGCCGGGTCGAGGTCTCCAAGGGGCTGGTCGCTGGCCGGTTCAGCAGGCGGTTCAGCTCCGCCACGCGGATCTCGGCCTCGGCCGCCTGCTCCGTCCGCGCTTGCTCGATGCGCGTCACTTCGACCTGCGCCCGCAGCACGTCCTGCTGAGCGCCCTGGCCCACTACGTAGCGGGCGCGGGCCACGCCCTCGATCTGCTTCCAGACCTCCTCCTGCTCGCGGATCAGCTCCAGGAGGTCACGGCCGAGGACCAGGCCGTAGTACGCGCGCTTGACCCGGGCGGCCACGCTCAGGCGGGCCCGCTCGAGCTGCTGCGCCACCTGGTCGGCATCGCGCTCGGCGATCTCGCCCCGGAGCCCCCTCTTGCCTGGATAGGGAAGGTCCTGGGCGCCCATGAAGGCCAGCGTCGTCATGTCCTTCGTGCCCAGCGTCGGGTGCCACCCGTCGTTGGTGTAGGTGGCGGACAACATCGGGTTCGGAAGGGAGCGCGCCTGCGCGGGCCGATTGCGCGCCGCCCAGATCGCCTCCTCCGCGCCCCGGATGTCGGGGTTGTTGGCGAGCGCCTCCTCGATCAGCACCGACAGCTGCGGGTCCTCGTCGGCGGTGCCCGCCGGCTGAGCACCCGCTGGCCCCGACGTGAACGCTCCCGCCAGCACCACCGCGCCGAACAGCTTGGGGACGACAGTCACGCTAGACCTCCGGTGAAAAGCCTGTCCACACGGCCCCGGCAGCCACACGCCGGGACGGGATCGAAGGGACGGCCGATTCGCTGGCCGCGGGCTTCAGCCGGAGATCAGATGCGGAGGATGGGAGGCGCGGACGAGGAGGGACGTGGCAGGCCGACGGACAAGGCCACGGAGACGGCGGTCACGGCGGATCGGGTCGACTTCTCGGCCGCCGCGGGGGGCGGCGGGGGGGAAGCAACGCTCGCGACGGGGGCGGCGTCCCGCAGGCTGCTGCCGCACGAATCATCCGCGGCCCGGAGTCCGGGCGGCGGCGCGCAGCAGTCGTGGGCCTCGGCCGAGCATGACGGCTCCGCGCAGGGGCAGAGAGGCACCAACGCCAGAAGGAAGACCAGGATGCCGACGGCCGTGGTCATGTTCCGCCCTGCGTGCCTCGTCACCGATCCCACTCCCCCGGCAACTGCAACCGCCATGCCGGCGGGATCGTCCCTGTTTCCTGGTCCCTTTCCCGCCGGACCGACAGGACTTGCGTCACCGCCTGATGATAACGCAAACGGATGCGCCGGTGCGCTCAGCGCAGGTCGGCCGCGGTGAGCCGCCCCACGCGCAGCCGGGCGTCCACGACGACGGTCCCCTGTCCCGGCGGCAGCACCTTGACGGGGTTCAGGTCCATCTCGCGCAGCTCGGGCACGGCTTCCACGAGGGCGGAGACGCGCTGGATCAGCTCGACGAGCGCGTCGCGATCGCCGGCAGGCGCCCCGCGGTAGCCGTCGAGCAGGGGCTTCAGCCGCAGCCGATCGATCATCTCCTCGGCGTCCAGCCCGGTGACGGGCGGCATCCGGAAGGAGGCGTCGCGGAGCAGCTCCACCTGCACCCCTCCGAGGCCGCACACGACCAGCGGCCCGAACGTGGGGTCGGACACCACGCCCACCAGCGCCTCGATGCCGCCCCGCACCTCCCGCTGCAGCTGAACGGCGTGCAGGTCCTTCCCGGCGCGGGCCAGCCGCTCCCGCAGCGTCTTCACCGCCGCCGACGTCGCCGCCTTCGAGTCGAGACCCAGGATCACGCCGCCGACGTCGCTCTTGTGCAGCAGACCCGGGGCGACGGCCTTGGCCACCAGCGGATAGCCCATGGCTTCGCCCGCCGCGGCCGCCTCCTCCGGCGGAACGATCATTGACGGAGCCAGGGGGATGCCGGCCGCCGTCAGCACCGCCTCCACATCCCCTGGCTCGAGCCACCGCGGGGACTCGCCGGTTCCCAGGGCCCGCTCCACGACCTGCCTCGCCTTCTCGCAGGCTGCGGGGTCCAGGGTCAGGGAAGTGCCCTGCGGCCGCGCCCGCCAGCGGCCGTACTTCACCGCCGCAGCCAGGGCGCGCGCCGCGTTCTCCGGGAAGCTGTACGACGGCAGCTTTCCCCGGGGTCCGTGCGCTATGGCGGGAGGGGCGCCCTTGGAGGAGAGGAACACGGTGGCCACCGGCTTGTCGGAAGGGACGCGTCCCGCCCCGCGGGCGATGGCCTCCGCGACCTCGTCCGTGTTGATCGCGAGCGGAGGGACGTAGACGACCACCACGGCGTCCACGTTGGGGTCGGCCCCGACCATCCCGACGGCGCGCTCGAACGCTTCCGCCGAAGCCGAGGCGATGAGGTCCACGGGGTTCCGCACGCTGGCGGTGGCGGGCAGGAAGGCCCGCAGGCCCGCGCTGGTCTCCACCGACAGCTCGGGCAGCGTCAGCCCGCGCGCCTCGCAGGCGTCGGCCAGGAGGATACCGGGTCCGCCCGCGTTGGTCACCACGGCCACGCGCGGCCCCGAGGGGACCGGCTGCGTGGCCAGCAGGGCCACCACGTCGAAGAGATCCTCGAGCGTCTCGGTGCGGATGACCCCCGCCTGCTCGAACAGCGCGTCCACGGCCACGTCGAGGCAGGCCAGCGACGCCGAGTGGCTGGAGGCCGCGCGGCTGCCCGCGGCCGACCGGCCCGCCTTCACGGCCACGATGGGCTTCCGCCGGGCCACGGCCGGCGCCAGGCGGGCGAAGCGCCGCGGGTTGCCGAAGCTCTCGAGGTAGAGGCCGATGACGTCGGTGTGTGGGTCTTCCCGCCAGTAGGAGAGCAGGTCGTTGCCCGAGACGTCGGCCTTGTTCCCCACGGACACGAACGTGGAGAGGCCGATGTTGAGCTTCTGCGCGTAGTCCAGGACCGCGAGGCCCAGCGCCCCGCTCTGGGAGAGGAAGCCGACATTGCCTGCCGTCGGCTGCAGCGGGGCGAAGGTGGCGTGCATCCGCACCGCCGGGTCCGTGTTGAGAACGCCCATGCAGTTGGGTCCCACCAGGCGCATGCCTGAAGCGCGGGCCAGGTCCCGCATCCGCTTTTGCGCGGCTCGTCCCGCCTCCGACACCTCGGCGAAGCCGGCGGAGATCACGACGACGCCTCGGACCCCGGCCGCGGCGCACTCCCTCACCACGCTTTCGACAGCGGGGGCGGGCACCGCCACCACCACCAGGTCCACGGGCCGGGGCACGTCCGAGAGCCTCCGATAGGCCTTCAGCCCCTCGATCTCCGGCGCTTCGGGGTTCACGGGATGCACCGGCCCCGTGAAGCCGTACTCCTTGAGGTTGTGGACGAGGGCGGCCCCGATGGAGCCGGCCTTCCGCGACGCGCCCACCACCGCCACCGATCGGGGGTTGAGGACCGCCTGCAGGCTCTCGGCGGCCGCCCGCCAGCCCCGCTCGTCGCTGGCCTCCGTCCAGTCCTCGTTCTCCTCCGTGGGGAACGAGACGTGCACCACCTTCCCCGGAGCCGTCGCCGAGACGCGGAAGCCGGCGGCGTGCAGCAGGTCGAACATCTTCCGGTTGTCGCCGAGCACGTCCGCTTCGAAGGCGCGGATGCCGCTGCGCTGGGCGATACGGGCGAGGTGCTCCAGGAGGAGGGTCCCCACGCCGCGCCCCTGATCCGCATCCGCGACCGCCACCGCGAACTCGGCCCGCGCCGGGCCGCCCTCCCCATCGTCGCAACGGATGTAGCGCGCCACCCCCAGGAAGTCCTCTTCCGCGGCGCTGCCGCGCACGGCGGCCAGGCCGACGTGGCGCACG
>DAINRN010000048.1:8870-12054 GCA_036741815.1 Acidobacteriota bacterium | reverse complement strand
GTTACGCCGGCTCCGGCGCTCCCCTGGGGTCCGAGTTCCGCGTGAACACCTACACCACGAGCGGACAGCGCAACGCCTCCGTCACCGCCGATGCCGCCGGCAACTTTGTGGTGGTCTGGCAGAGCTACACACAGGACGGCTCGAACCTCGGCGTGTTCGGGCAGCGGTACGCGAGCTCCGGCGCGCCCCTCGGGCCCGAGTTCCGCGTCAACACCTACACGACGAACGCCCAGTACTACCCGGCCGCGGCCTCCGATCCGGCGGGCAACTTCGTCGTGGTCTGGGAGAGCGCCCTGCAGGACGGCTCCTACCTCGGTGTCTTCGGACAGCGCTACGCGAGCTCCGGCGCCCCGCTCGGCCCCGAGTTCCGCGTCAACAGCTACACGATGCAATCGCAGTTCTATCCGGTCGTGGCCGCCGACGCGGCCGGCAACTTCGTCGTGGCCTGGACGAGCTACGCGCAGGACGGTTCGAGCTACGGCGTGTTCGGCCAGCGTTACGCCGCCTCCGGCACCCCCCTCGGTCCCGAGTTCCGCGTCAACAGCTTCACGCCGAGCTACCAGAACTACCCGTCGGTCGCGGCCGACGCCTCCGGCAACTTCGTCATCGCGTGGGAGAGCAACGTCCAGGACGGCGCGAGCTACGGCGTGTTCGCCCAGCGCTACGCCGCCTCCGGCGCTCCCCTCGGGGCGGAGTTCCGCGTGAACACCACCACCACGGACGCCCAGTTCGCTCCCGCGGTGGCAGCGGACGACGCCGGGGACTTCGTCGTGGTCTGGACGAGTGAAGGCCAGGACGGGTGGTACTCCGGCATCTTCGGCCAGCGCTTCGCTCCGATCGTGCCCGTGGAGCTCATCCACTTCAACGTAGAGTAGGCCCGTCCTGCCTCAGGGCGCGGCATGGATCGTGCTGTTTCACGTTGAGGCGGCACCGAGCCGCCAACGTCAAGGAGGCGAAATGCTCTGGACTATCATCGGAATCCTGTTTGTCCTCTGGCTGTTGGGCATGGTCGGGCACGTCGGGGGCGGGCTGATCCACCTCTTGCTGGTCATCGCCGTCGTGGTCTTTCTGTTCAACTTGCTGACCGGGCGCCGCGGCTCTGTAGTTTGACGCAGCCCTGCCCGCGGCGACACGGGCAGGGCCGCCGTATCTCCTACGGCTCGGTGGCCAGCACTTGGACCACGCCCGTGGAGACCCTCCTTGGTAGGATCAGCGTTGCCGGGCCGGGACCCAGGCCGCGGTGCGGCCACCGATCGTCTCATGGCGGATCCGCTCCGCCCGCAAGGTCATGGCCTCGGCGTTCCGGCCCCACCGGCGATGGAACAGCCAGCCGCGCGGGAAGCGGTGCGAGTCCGCTCCCACCGCCACCGCCCGCGCCACGATCGAGGTGAGGCGCGCGCGCAATGCCTTGACCTCGGCTGTCGTCAGCGACGCCGCGGGCCGGTGCGGGCTGATCCGCGCCTGGAAGAGCACCTCGTCCGCCACCCAGTTCCCCACGCCCGCGAACACGCCCTGGTCGAGGAGCACGGCCTTGATGGGGGCCTTCCTGCGCGCCAGCACGCGGGCCAGCTCCTCGGCGGGAGGAAGGCCCGAAAGCACGTCGTAGCCGAGGGCGGAGATCGGGGCCTCGTCCTCGGGGCGCTCCTGCAGGCGGATGCGGCCGAACCGCCGCGCGTCCGCGAAGGCCACGCGCTGCCCGCCCGAGACCAGGAGCTCCAGCTTCCAGAAGCGCGGGCGGTCCCGCTCGCTCGCGTAGAGGCGGAAGCGTCCCGTCATCCCGAAGTGGAAGACGGGCCAGGGCCGGCGGTCCAGCTCCAGCCACAGGTGCTTGCCCTTGCGCCACGCCCGCCGCACGCGGCGTCCCCGGAGGGCGGCGGCCATGCGGCGCGGCGTCACCCCCGCATAGACGATGGGGTCGTCCACCGCGGCCACGGCCACGATCCGCCGGCCCGCGAGCGCGTGCTCCAGCATGACGCGCGCGGACTCCACCTCGGGCAGCTCCGGCACGCGCGGGACCTCAGGCGAACCAGGACGACACGGCGCTCCTGGCCCGGATGATGGTGTCCGCGCGGTCCGGGCCCGTGCTGACGATGCCGATCTCGCAGCGCGACAGCTCGGACAGCCGCTCCACGTAGCTCTGCGCGGCCGCGGGGAGGTCCGCGAAGTCGCGCGCCGCGCCCGTGGGCGCCTGCCAGCCCGGCAGCGTCTCGTACACCGGCTGGCACGCCTCCAGGACCGAGAGATCGGCCGGGAAGTCCTCGATCGTCCGGCCTTCGTGCCGATAGGCGGCGCAGACGCGGATCTCGGCCAGCTCGTCGAGGACGTCCAGCTTGGTCAGGGCCAGCGAGTCGAAGCCGTTCACGCGGACGGAGTAGCGCGCCACCACCGCGTCGAACCACCCGCAGCGGCGCGGGCGCCCGGTGGAGGCCCCGAACTCGTAGCCGCGCGCGCGGATCTCGTCCTCCAGCTTCCCGCCGATCTCCGAGGGCAGGGGGCCGGCCCCCACCCGCGTGGTGTACGCCTTGACGATGCCCAGGATGCCGTCGATGCGGGTGGGCGATATCCCCAGCCCGGTGGATGCGCCCGCCGCCACCGCCGACGAGGACGTCAC
This sequence comes from Acidobacteriota bacterium, assembly GCA_036741815.1. Taxonomy (GTDB): domain Bacteria; phylum Acidobacteriota; class Vicinamibacteria; order Fen-336; family Fen-336; genus DAINRN01. The sequence continues at coordinate 9,443 of DAINRN010000048.1, read as the reverse complement.
GAACGGGTACGAGCCGTGGTCCAGGTCCAGCAGCGTGGCTTGCGCTCCCTCGAAGAGGACCGAGTAGCCGCGGGCCATCTCGCGGTGCAGGACCAGCGAGGTGTCGGCGATGCGCGGGGCCAGCCGCTCGCCGAAGCCGGCCAGGTCGCGGACGAGCGCGTCCCAGTCCACGTCGGGCTCCCGGCCGTTTCCCCGGCACACCGCCTCGAAGTGGCGCCGCGCCTCCTCCAGCTTCTCCGTGAGGCCGGCGGGGCGGAGCAGGTCGCCCATGCGCAGGCCACGGCGCCCCGCCTTGTCCTCGTAGGCGGGGCCGATCCCGCGCAGGGTGGTGCCGATCTTGCGGCTGCCCCGGCCATCCTCGGCCATGGCCTCCAGCACGCGGTGGTGCGGGAGGATGACGTGGGCACGGTCGGAGACCACCAGGTTCTCGTCCACCGTCACGCCGCGCGCGCGCAGCTCGGAGCACTCCTTCTCCAGCGCCCAGGGGTCCACCACCATCCCCTGCCCCATCACGCAGAGGATGCCGGGATGCAGGATGCCCGAGGGGATGAGGTGCAGGACGAACCGCTCGTT
>DAINRN010000048.1:0-8860 GCA_036741815.1 Acidobacteriota bacterium | reverse complement strand
GGTGAGGCCGTAGGAGCCGTCGGTGCCGGCATACCGCTCGTTGCCCACGCGGATGGTGTGCCCCGCGTTGTGGCCGCCGTTGTAGCGCGCCACGACCTGGACCTTGTCCGAGAGCAGGTCCACGACCTTTCCCTTGCCCTCGTCGCCCCACTGCGCGCCGGCGATGACGATGTTCGGCATGATGACGGACGCATTGTAGCGCGCGTTTCGCGGGCGGCCGGGCCGCGCAACCGCGTGCTATATTTCGGGCCCCGCCCATGACGCCCCCCAAAGGTCCCGATCCCCTGGTGCTGGACGGGGCGAGCCTCACCCTCGAAGACCTGGAGTCGGTGGCCCGCGCCGGGCGCGCGGTGAGCCTCGCGCCCGCCGCGCGCGCGGCGGTGGCGCGCGCGCGCCGCGTCGTGGACGAGGCGGTGGCGCGGGGCGAGGTCGTCTACGGCGTGAACACGGGGTTCGGCAGCTTCGCCGACGTGGTGATCCCGCGCGACCGGCTGGAGGAGCTGCAGCTCAACCTCGTGCGCAGCCACGCCGCGGGCGTGGGCGAGGCGCTGGACGAGGCGGAGACGCGGGCCCTCATGGTCCTGCGCGCGAACGTCCTGGCCAAGGGCTACAGCGGCATCCGGCCGGAGACGCTCGACCTCCTGATGGCGATGATCAACGGCCGCGTCCATCCGGTCGTGCCCTCGCAGGGCAGCGTGGGGGCCAGCGGCGACCTGGCCCCGCTGGCCCATCTGGCCCTCGCCCTCGTGGGCGAAGGGTCGTGCGCCACGGAGCGCGGGATCGTGCCGGGCGCCGACGCCCTGCGAGCGGCCGGCCTGGCGCCCGTCGTGCTACAGGCCAAGGAGGGCCTGGCCCTCATCAACGGCACCCAGCTCATGTCCGCGACCGCCGGGCTCGCGCTCGTCGAGGCCGGCCGCCTCGCCGCCGCCGCGGACGTGATCGCCGCCATGACCACGGACGCGCTCAAGGGCACGGACGTGGCCTTCGACCCGCGCATCCACGCCGCGCGGCCGCACCCCGGCCAGGCCGCCTCCGCCCGCAATCTCCGCACGCTCCTCTCCGGCAGCGCCATCCGCGAGTCGCACCGCGACTGCGGCAAGGTGCAGGACGCCTACAGCCTGCGCTGCGTCCCCCAGGTGCACGGCGCCGTCCGCGACGCGCTGGGCTTCGCGCGCCGCACGCTGGAGATCGAGCTGAACGCGGGCACCGACAACCCCATGGTCTTCGCGGACACCGGCGAGCTGCTCTCGGGAGGAAACTTCCACGGCGCGCCCGTGGCCATGGCCGCGGACCTCATGGCCATCGCGACCGCGGACCTGGGCTCCATCAGCGAGAGGCGCGTCGAGCGGCTGGTGAACCCGGCGCTCTCCGGGCTCCCTGCCTTCCTGGCTCGCGACGGCGGCCTGAACTCCGGGCTGATGGCCGCCCACATCAGCGCCGCGGCCCTGGCCTCCGAGAACAAAGCCCTGGCCCATCCCGCCAGCGTGGACTCCATCCCCACCTCCGCCAACAAGGAAGACCACGTCTCCATGGGCGTGACCGCCGCGCGCAAGGCGGCCTGCGCGGTCGCCAACACCCGGCGCATCCTCGCCGTGGAGCTGCTGGCGGCCTGCGAGGCCCTCGAGTTCCAGAAGCCGCTCGAGACCTCCGCCCCGCTCCAGGCGGTGTACCGCCTCGTCCGGCAGCGCGTCCCCGCCTACGAGCGGGACCGATCGCCCGCGCCCGATATCGAGACCGTGGCGGAGCTGCTGCGCGGCGGCGCGGTGGTGGCCGCCGCCGCATCCGTATGCGGTACGCTGGAGTAGGTCCGACGCCATGAGCCCCCTCCTCACCACCCGCCGCGCATTGTGGTGGCCGGGCCTGGCCGTGCTGGGCGCCGCGGTCGGCATCGCCGCGGTCCTCGGCGTGTGGCTGGGCGCGCGGTCGTGGCCGATCGAGCTGGGCGTGGTCGCCGGCCTCCTCTTGTTCCTTCGGCTCGGCAGCCGCGCGCGCCGGCGCCGCGCGGGCGCTCCCGCCGCCCCGCGCCATCGGGAGAAGGGCAAGACGGTCCCGGCCCGCGGCCGGCCGGAGTACGACCTGTCCCGGGACGATTCCACCGACGGCCAGAGATGGCTGATGTGAGCCCGCCGCGCACGATCCGCGCGCCCCGAGGCACCGAGCTCTCCTGCAAGTCGTGGCAGACCGAGGCCGCGCTGCGCATGCTCATGAACAACCTCGACCCCGAGGTGGCGGAGCGCCCGCAGGACCTCGTGGTCTACGGCGGGATCGGCAAGGCCGCCCGCAACTGGGACTGTTTCGAGGCGATCGTGCGCTGCCTGCGCGACCTGGAAAGCGACGAGACGCTGCTCGTCCAGTCGGGCAAGCCGGTGGGGATCTTCAAGACCCACGCCGACGCCCCGCGGGTCCTCATCTCCAACTCCATGCTGGTGCCGGCCTGGGCCACGTGGGAGCACTTCTACGAGCTGGACCGCAAGGGGCTCATGATGTACGGCCAGATGACGGCCGGGTCCTGGATCTACATCGGCACCCAGGGGATCCTGCAGGGCACCTACGAGACGTTCGCGGAGGCCGCCCGCCAGCACTTCGGCGGGAGCCTGGCGGGGCGCGTCGTCCTCACCGCCGGGCTGGGCGGGATGGGCGGGGCCCAGCCGCTGGCCGCGACCATGAACGAGGGCGTGCTCATCGCGGTGGAGGTGGACCCGCAGCGGATCGACCGGCGGCTGGAGACGCGCTACCTCGACGTGCGGAGCGACAGCCTGGACGACGCGGTGGCCCGCGCGCGCGAGGCGCAGGCCGCGGGGCGCCCGCTGTCGATCGGCCTGCTGGGCAACGCCGCGGACGTGCTGCCGGAGTGCGTACGCCGCGGGATCGTGCCCGACCTTCTCACCGACCAGACGAGCGCGCACGATCCGCTGAACGGGTACGTCCCCAACCGCATGAGCTACGAGGAGGCCCTGGGCCTGCGGGCCCGGGACGCGCAGCGTTACATGGCCGAGGCGCGGCGCAGCATGGGCGAGCACGTCCGCGCCATGCTGGACCTCAAGAAGAAGGGGGCCGTCACTTTCGATTACGGCAACAACATCCGGGCCGAGGCCCAGAAGGCGGGCGTGGAGGACGCCTTCGACTTCCCGGGCTTCGTGCCGGCCTACATCCGCCCGCTCTTCTGCGAGGGCAAGGGGCCGTTCCGCTGGGTCGTGCTCTCGGGGTCCGCGGACGACCTGGCGGTCACGGACGACGCGGTCCTGCGCACCTTCCCCGAGGACAAGGCCCTGGCCCGCTGGATCCGGATGGCGCGGGAGCGCGTGAAGCCGCAGGGCCTGCCCGCGCGCATCTGCTGGCTCGGCTACGGCGAGCGGGCGAAGATGGGCGCGGTGCTCAACAAGCTCGTGCGCACCGGCGCCGTCAAGGCCCCCATCGTCATCGGCCGCGACCACCTCGATGCGGGCTCGGTGGCCTCCCCCAACCGCGAGACGGAGGCCATGCGGGACGGATCCGACGCCGTGGCCGACTGGCCGATCCTCAACGCGCTGCTGAACGCCGTGGCCGGCGCCACCTGGGTCAGCGTCCATCACGGCGGCGGCGTGGGCATGGGCTACTCCATCCACGCGGGGATGGTGGTGGTGGCGGACGGGACGGAGGACGCCGAGCGGCGGCTGCAGCGCGTCCTCACCACCGATCCCGGCACCGGCGTGATGCGCCACGCGGACGCCGGCTACGAGCGGGCGGTCGAGGTGGCGCGCGAGCGCGGCGTGCGCATCCCGCTGCTCGAGCCGGCGCCGCGGCGTTGAAGCCGCCGGACCTGCGCCGCCGCGGTCTCCTCGAGGAGCTCCTCGCGCGCGCCCGGGGCGGCCGGCCGGTGCTGCTCGCCGGTCCCGCCGGCTCGGGCAAGACCACGACCCTGCGCGCCCTGGGCGCCGAGCTGGCCCGCGAGGGCTGGGTGCCCGTCTACCTCGACCTCATGGGCGCGGCATCCTCGCCGGAGAGGTTCGCGGTCGCGGCCCTGCAGGCCCTGCCCGCCGAGCGGTTCGGCAAGCAGCTGGCCCGGGCCACGGAGATCCGCCGCCTCGCGGGCTCGGGCAAGGCGCGGGGCGCGGACGCCGTCCAGGCCCTCTTCGGCCTGTGGTCGTCGCTCGACGACGCCGCCGGCCGTCCCGTCGTCCTGCTGCTCGACGAGGCCACGGAGATCCGCTCCCTGGCCTATTTCGGCGGCTTGCGCCAGGTCGACAAGCCCTTCGCCGCGGCCCTGGCCGCGCGACGTCGCGGAACGGTGCTGGCCACGTCCTACCCGACCCTGGCCCGCAAGCTCTGGCCCGCGCTGGACTCGATCGAAGCGGGCCCGCTCACGCCGGACGACCTGGGCCCGGCGGCGCGGGCCGCGCGCCTTTCGCCCGAGGCCCTGGCGGGCGCATCCTTCGGCTGGCCGCGCTACGCCCGCATCCTGCTCCATGCCGCGGGCGCGGGCAGCGGCCTGGCCGCGGCCTGGGCCGAGGAGATGACGCAGGGCGGCCGCATCGAATCGGCGTGCCACCACACGTACGAAGCGCTGCTCCTGCGCAGCCGGGGCTACGGCATGTCCAAGGCGGTGCTGGCGGCGGTGGCGCACGAGGAAGGCCTGAACCTGACCGCGCTCGTGGCGCGGCTGGGCCGCACGCCGGGGGCCGTCCGCGACTACCTGGGCTGGCTCCTGGGCGTGGACGCCCTGCGCATGGCGAAGAAGCGCTACGCGTACGTGGACGGCATGGTGCGGTGGTGGGTGCGGCTCCACGGCCGCGGCACCCCCGCGTCAGAGGCGGAGGTCCGCGCCGCCGCGCAGGAGGCGGCGGGCGGGCCCGGGCCGGCTCCGCCCGAGGCGGCTCCGCCCCAGGCGGACGCCGTGCGCGCCCCCGCCCGCCGCGAGACGCTGGTGGACGACCTGCTCTGACCTAGCCTTGCAGGCCGGAGAGCGCCGACATCGCCCCCATCATGTTGAGGACGATGCCCAGCACGATGAGCCCCGTCCAGGCCAGCATGATGTTCTTGAGGTTCAGCGTGCTCGCCTTCATCCATCCCCAGATGAACGTCCAGATCCCGCAGGTGATGAGCCCAATGATCCCGTGTAGCGCGCCCGCCGTCTGGAACTGCTTGATGAGCACCATCACGAAGCACACCAAGCTGGCCAACCCGACCACGGACGCGAGGATCATCATCATGTTTGGGTCTCCTTTCGGTTGTGATGAACAAATGCCCGGGGATACCGGAGACGGTATGCGGGCGGGAGCTTACGCCGAAAGGCGCCGGCTGTGAAGGGGCAAACGATGGAAAAAGGAGGCGCGGTACTTCAACCGGACCGGGGCGGCCGGCCGGCCCGCTCCTCCACGAAGCCGCGCAAGGCCTCCGGGGCCATGAGGCCGACGCGCCGCTCCCGGACCTGGCCGCCCTCGATGAGCAGCAGGGTGGGCAGGCCCTGGATCTCGTAGCGCTCCGCCGTGGCCGCGTTCGCGTCCACGTCCAGCGCGCCCATGCGCAGCCGGTCCACGTGCGCCGGAGCCAGCGACTCCAGGGACCGGCTCACCGTCCGGCAGGGCACGCACCAGTCCGCGAAGAAGTGGACGAGGACGGGAATCCGCGAGCCCACCACCTCGCGCTCCCAGGTGGCGTCGCTGAAGGTCTCGTAGGGCGCCGGCGCCACGCCTCCGGGCCCTAGCTGACGTGGGGCTCGAGGAGCTTGACCAGGTTCTCCTTGGAGATGAGCCCGATCCGCTGCTCCGACACCTGGCCGTTCTTGAAGAGCATCAGCGTGGGGAGCGTGGTGATGCCGTACTTGAACGGGACCTGGTCGTTCTCCTCGACGTTCAGCTTGCCCACCTTGACCTTCCCGTCGAGCTGGGCGGCCACCGCCTCCAGGATCGGCACCAGGGTCTTGCACGGCACGCACCACTCGGCCCAGAAGTCCACGAGCACGGGCTCCTGAGAGCCGAGCACGTCCTTCTCCCAGCTCTGGTCGGTGTAGGTCTGCAGGGTCTCGGACATGGAGCCAGTCTACCCTACACCGTCGCCATGGCGCGTCGGTAGAGGTCCACGTAGGCGCGCGCGGAGCGCGTCCACGAGAAGTCCTTCGCCATGCCGTTCTTCATGAGGCGCGTCCAGCCCTCGCGGTCGCGGTACGCGGCCAGGGCGTCGTCGACGGCCCACATGAGCCCCGTACCATCGGCGTGGTCGAAGCGGAAGCCCGTACCCCGGCCCGCGGCGGGGTCCCACGGCTCCACCGTGTCCACCAAGCCGCCGGTGGCGCGCACGATCGGCGCCGTGCCGTAGCGCAGGCTGTACATCTGCGTCAGGCCGCATGGCTCGAAGCGCGAGGGCATGAGGAACATGTCCGCGCCCGCGATGACCTTGTGGGCCAGGGCCTCGTCGTAGGCCAGGCGCACGGCGACGCGGTCGGGGGCCCGAGCGGCCAGGGCGCGGAAGCCGTCCTGCACGGACGGCTCCCCCGTGCCGAGGACCACCATGCGCAGCGGCCGCTGCACGAAGTCGTACCAGGCGCGCACCACGACGTCGAAACCCTTCTGGTGGACGAGCCGGGAGACGATGCCCACCACGGGCAGATCGGGCTCCGAGGGGAGGCCGAACGTGCCGAGGAGCTCGGCCTTGCACTCCGCCTTGCCGCCCAGGTCCCCCGCCGAGTACGTCTTCGCGATGTGCGCGTCGTGGCGCGGGTCCCACTCGTCGTAATCCACGCCGTTCAGGATCCCCACGAGGTCCGCCGCGCGCGAGCGCGCGATCGCGTCGAAGCCGTACCCCGTCTCCGGGGTCTGGATCTCGCGCGCGTACTGTGGCGAGACCGCGTTCACGCCCTCGGAGAACAGCATGCCGCCCTTCAGGTAGCTCATCCCTCCGTCGTACTTCAGCGCGTCGTGGCCGAGGTGCCACGGCAGGCCGAGGACGTCCGCGGTCTCCGGCCCGAACGTCCCCTGGTAGGCGATGTTGTGGATGGTGAAGACCGTGGGCGAGCGGTAGAGCGTGGGGTCGTTCCAGTAGAACGACTTCAGGTACACCGGCAGCAGGCCCGTGTGCCAGTCGTGGGCGTGGAAGACGTCGGGCCGCTCGCCGCGGCTGCGGAAGTACTCGATGGCGGCGCGCGAGAAGAAGGCGAACCGCAGGCGGTCGTCGTCGTAGCCGTAGAGATGCGGCCGGTCGAAGAGCGGCGGGTGCTCGACGAAGACGACGCTCAGCCCGCGGCCGAGCGAGGTCCGGTAGAAGCCGGCGCTGCGGTGCACGTCGTCCACGGGGACGTGGATGGAGCCGGCGAACTCGCCGGGCGGGAACGGGATCGTCCCGTAGCGCGGTACGAACACCGTGACCCGGTGGCCGGCCTTCGCCAGGGCCTTGGGAAGCGCGGCGGCCGTGTCGGCCAGCCCGCCGGTCTTGGCGTAGGGCGCCAGCTCGGCGCAGACGTAGCCAACATGCAGCTTCTTCGCGGGCATGGGGTCTTCCGACGCTAGCAGAGGCACTCGATCACCGCAAACCAGCGTCAGGCGCCGCTCGGGTCGCGCGGGGCGCGGGGCGAGTTGCCTGGGAGTGGACGCCCGCGCTCTCGCGCGACGCCTCGCGGCGCCTCCACGCTCATCGCTCATGCGATACGCTCGCAGTCGCAATGCTCCGGAGACTGGGCCAGCACTTCCTCCGGCCCGCGTCCGTCGAGCGGCTGCTGCGCGCCGTCGCGCCGCAGCCCGACGAGCACTTCCTCGAGATCGGGGCGGGATCGGGTGCCCTGACCCTGCCCCTGGCCGCGCGGGCCGGGCGCGTCACCGCGATCGAGCTGGACGCGGCGCTCGCGGACCGCCTGCAGGCGCGCGCTCCGGCCAACGTCGCGCTGGTGCGCGGCGACGCCTTGACCGCCGACCTCCAGGCCCTGGCCCCGCGCGGCACGCGGCTCGTCGGCAACCTGCCCTACGCCATCTCCAGTCCGCTCCTCCGGCGCTTCCTCGATCTGGGCGGGCGCGTCACGGACATGCACGTGATGCTGCAGGCCGAGGTCGCGCGCCGCATCGCCGCCCCACCCGGCGGAAAGGACTACGGCATCTTGTCCGTGCTCTATGCGCTCGTCGCCGACGTCGATATCCGGCTCCGGTTCCCTCCCGGCGCTTTCGCCCCTCCGCCCAGGGTCTCGTCAGCGCTGCTGCGCGTCCGCTTCCTCGACCGCCCCCGCGCCGAAGTGCCCGACCTCCCCGCCCTCGAGCGGCTCGTGCAGAAGGCCTTCTCCCGCCGGAGAAGGACACTTGAAAACAATCTGCAAGATAGCTATGCTAACCTCAAGGAACACTTGAGGTTGGTCCATATCGAGGGGTCAAGGCGGGCAGAGACGCTATCGGTTGTAGAGTTCGCGCGGCTGTCCAGGGCCCTCTGGAAGGCCTGAAGAGCCCGGGCTGCGTCTGAAGGCGTGGCCCAATGGACCCGTGAGCGCGTCATGGGAGTGATGCCGCCAGTCGACGATCGCCCGCTGAAGCTCGTTCCCCTGGGGGGCCTGGGGGAGTTCGGCCTCAACGCGCTCGTCCTCGAATGGGACGGCCATCTGATGCTGATCGACGCCGGCGTGATGTTCCCGAGCGCGGAGCAGCCCGGCGTGGACTCCATCGTCCCGGACTTCCAGTACCTGGCCGAGCGGCGGGCGCAGGTGGCCGCGATCGTCCTGACCCACGGCCACGAGGACCACATCGGCGCCCTCGCCTTCGCCCTGCAGGCGGCGCCGGCGCCGGTCTACGGCAGCCGCCTGACCCTCGGCTTCGCGCGCAACCGGCTGCGCGAGCGGGGCGTGGAGGCGGACTTCCGTTTGCTCCGGCCCGGTCAGACGGTCTCGGCGGGCCCCTTCACCATCCATCCC
>DAINRN010000047.1:3767-12084 GCA_036741815.1 Acidobacteriota bacterium | reverse complement strand
CCGCGCGGGCAGGGCGCGTGGCAGCAGGAAGGCCACGGCGAGGGCGGCCGCCGCCGCCGTCCCGGCCAGGGCGACCGGGCGGGCCCAGGCCGAGGGCGGCTGCCCCCGCACCTCGCGCGCGGCGCGGCGCACCATGGCCGCGTCGATGGTGCGCGTCCCCTTCACGTAGCCCGCGAGCAGCGCGCGGTCGCAGATCAGGTTGACGAGCCGCGGGATCCCCCCCGAGAGGCGATGCACTGTGGACAGAGCGCCCTTCGTGAACCCCACCTTGCCCGCGCCGCCCGCCACCTCCAGCCGGTGGCGGATGTAGTCGGAGGTGCTGGCCTCGTCGAGGGGCGCCAGGTGGTAGCGGGCGGTGATCCTCTGCGCGAGCTGGCGCAGCTCCCGGCGCGACAGCATCTCGTGCAGCTCCGACTGGCCCATGAGCACGATGGTGATCAGCTTCTCGGTGTCCGTCTCCAGGTTCGAGATGAGGCGGACCTGCTCCAGCACCTCCGCGGAGAGGTCCTGCGCCTCGTCGATCAGCAGGACCACGTCGTGCTCATCGCGGCGGGCCTCGAGCAGGAAACGGTGCAGGGCGTCCACGGAGTCCTTGAGGGACGTCCCCGCCGCGGTCACGTGCAGGTCGTCCAGTATCGTGCGCAGGAGCTCCGCGCCCGACAGCGCGGGGTAGAGGACGAAGGCGGTGGCCGTCCGCGCATCGAGCCGGGAGAGGAAGTAGCGCGCGAGGGTGGTCTTGCCCGTGCCCACCTCTCCCGTCACCACGATGAAGCCGCCCCGCTCCCTCCGCCCGAACTCCAGGTGGGCGAAGGCCTCGGTGTGCCGAGCCGACAGGTACAGGTATTTGGGATCGGGCGTGAGGTTGAACGGCTTCTCGGTGAAGCCGTAGTGCGACTCGTACATCCCCGGGAGTGTACCACTGCTGTATGCTCGGCTGATGGAGGCCCGGGAGATCCGGATACCCGTCCGCGACCTCTCGGTGACGGCCAGCCTCCACGGCGCGGGCGACACGATCCTCGCCCTGGGGCACGGCGCGGGCGGCGACCGCAAGACGCCGCTGCTCCGGCGCCTGGCGGACGCGCTGGCTTCCGCGAAGCCGGGGCGCTCTGTCCTCCTCTACAACTTCCCGTACACCGACGCGCGGCGGCGCGCGCCCGACCCTCCGGACGTGCTGGAGATGACGGCGCAGGCGGTGGGCGACCACGCGCGGGCGTCCCTGGGGGCCCGCCGCGTGGTCCTGGGCGGGAAGTCGATGGGCGGGCGGATCGCGTCCCAGGCCGTGGCCAAGGGCGCGGCCGCCGACGGCCTCCTGTTCCTGGGCTACCCGCTGCATCCGCCCGGCCGAACCGAGACGCTGCGCGACCGCCACCTGCCGGCGGTGAGCGTCCCGATGCTGTTCGTGCAGGGAACCCGCGACTCGTTCGCGCGGTGGGACCTCCTGGAGGCCGTGATCGCGCGACTCGGCCGCACGGCCACGCTCCACCGTCTGGAAGAGGCCGACCACTCCTTTCGCGTCCCCAAGCGGACCGGCCGGGCGGCCGCCGACGTGGAGGCAGAGATCGTCGAGGCGGCGGTCGGCTGGCTGGCAGCGAACGGCCTCTGACGCTAGACTCGTTCCGATGGGGGCCGCTTCCGGCGTTACGGTTTCGCTGCCGAAGGACTCCCTCTTCGTGGAGCTGCAGCCCGAGGTCCTGACCTTCGAGACCCGGGAGTGCCTCCTCCCCGGCACGCAGGTGGCTTTCAGCCTGGTCATGGAGGGCCAGCCCCTGCCGCTGCAGGCTCCGGTGTCCGAGTGCCTGGTCGTGGACAAGGACAAGGCGGGCTTCCTCTATCAGGCGCGCGTCTCCCTGGCCACGGTGTCGGAATCGGACCGGCAGCTCATCGCGCTGTTCATCCTCAAGGGGCGCGGGATCGTCGGCCTGCGCCGGGCCCCCGCCGGCCGATAGGCCCCATGCGCAACCTGCAGGGCGCCGTGGTGGCGGTGACCGGCGCCTCCGCCGGCATCGGTCGGGAGACCGCGCTGGCCTTCGGGCGTGAAGGAGCCCGGCTGGCCGTCTCGGCGCGGCGCACGGACCGCCTGGAGGAGGTGGCGGAGGCGGCGCGGGCCATGGGCGGCGAGGCGTGGGTCATGGCCGCGGACGTGTCCGACCCCGAGCAGGTCCGTCGGTTCGTCCAGGGCGCCGTGGCCCGCTTCGGGCGGCTGGACGTGCTCGTCAACAACGCCGGCTACGGCGTGCGCGGGCGCGTGGAGGACACGCCCCTCGAGTCGTACCGCCGGCTCATGGAGGTGAACTACATCGGCACCGTGGCCGGCTGCCAGGCGGCGCTGCCCGTCATGCGCCGGCAGGGGAGCGGCGTGATCATCAACGTCTCGTCGATCGTCGGCCACCGCGCCCTGCCCACCGGCGGCGCCTACGCCGCCACCAAGGCCGCGCAGATCAGCCTGACCGAGGCCCTGCGGGCCGAGCTCAAGGGCAGCGGCGTCTTCGCGTGCTCCGTCCATCCCATCGGCACCACGACCGAGTTCGGCGAGGTGGCGGACCGCGAGTCCGGGAGCAAGACCCTGGGTGGCCCCGTGGGCCCGCAGCAGACGGCTCTGCAGGTGGCCGCGGCCATCGTGCGCTGCGCGAAGCGGCCGCGGCCGGAGGTCTTTCCCTATCCGGCGTCGCGGGTGCTCGTAGGCCTGAACGCGGTGGCCCCGGGCTTCATCGACTGGTGGGCGGCGCGCGCGGCGCGCAAGGCGGGACGGGTCTAGACGGCCTCAGCCGTTCGCTTCGACCGCCGTCTGGAGCGACTCCCACTCGGCCATGAGCGCGGCCACCTCGTCGAGCAGGCCCTGCCGCTCGGCCACGGCCTTGTCCGCGCGCGCCCGGTCGTCGTAGAAGCCGGGGGTGGCCATCAGGCCCTCGACGTCGCGCACCGCCCGCTCCTTCTCCGCGATCTGCTTCTCGACGTCGGAGAGCCGGGCCCTGGCCTTGCGGGCCTCGCGCTCGCGGGCCTGGCGGTCGGGAGCGGATCCGGGGGGACGCAGACGCGGCGCCAGGGGATCGTAGGACGGCTTGGCGGCCGCAGTCTTCTTCGTCTTCTCCGTCTTCTCCACGGGGACGGGGGATGCGGCCCCGCCCGCGGGCCGTGCTCCCGGCGCGGGGACAGCGGCGGGCACCGATGCCGCCGGCGCTGCCCGCCGGCCGGATCCGTGGTCGCTGAGGTGCGCGGGCGCCGGCCGCCGCTCGGGCGTGGGCAGCGGCGCCGCCGCCCCGGCCTCGCGCTGCCTCTTCCAATAAAGGAAGTCCTCGTAGCCGCCGGGATAGACGAGCGCCCCCCCTCCGCCGACGTCGACCACCTTGTCGGCCAGCCGGTCCACGAAGTACCGGTCGTGGGAGACGAACACGAGCGTGCCGCTGTAATCGGCCAGCGCCTCCAGCAGGATCTCCTTGGAGTCGAGGTCCAGGTGGTTGGTGGGCTCGTCCAGGAGCAGGAGGTTGCTCGGGTTCAGCAGCATCTTGGCCAGGGCCAGCCGGTTCCGCTCTCCCCCCGACAGGACCCCGACCCTCTTGAGCACGTCGTCTCCCGAGAACAGGAACCCGCCCAGGATGCTGCGGATCAACGGCACCATGGTCGTAGGGCTGGCGGCCGTCATCTCCTCGTACACGGTGCGCGCGGGGTTCAGGGCCTGGGCCTGGTCCTGCGCGAAGTAGTCGAGGACCGTCTGGTGGCCCGCGAGCCGGTTGCCCGCGTCGGGCCGGTCCACGCCCGCCAGCAGCCGCATGAGCGTCGACTTGCCCGCCCCGTTGGGGCCGATCAGGCCGATGCGGTCGCCGCGCTCCACCATGAGGTCCACGTGGTCGAGCACCACGTTGTCCCCGTAGGCCTTGCGCGCCCCCTTCAGTTCCAGCACCACCCGCCCCGGCTTGGGCGCGTCGGGGAACTTGAAACGGATCTTCTTGCGGGCGGGCGGGATCTCGATCCGCTCCACCTTGTCGAGCATCTTGATCCGGCTCTGCACCTGCTTCGCCTTGGTCGCCTGGTAGCGGAAGCGGTTGATGAAGGCCTCGCTCTTCTCGATCTCCTCCGTCTGCCGGCGGTGGGCCTCGTGCAGCCGTTCCATCCTGGCCTCGTGCTCCACGAGGTAGTGCGAGTAGTTGCCGTGGTAGTCGGTAAGCGTGCGCAGGCCGACCTCGGTGATCCGCTTCATCGTCGCGTCGAGGAAGTAGCGGTCGTGCGAGACGAGCACCACGGATCCGGGATAGGACTCCAGGTACTCCTCCAGCCAGTTGCGCGCGGGCAGGTCGAGGTGGTTGGTGGGCTCGTCCATGAGCAGCAGGTTCGGGCGGGCCAGGAGCAGCTTCGAAAGCGCGATGCGCATCTGCCAGCCGCCGGAGAACTCCTCGGTCTTCCGCTGCTGATCCGCTAGCGAGAAGCCGAGGCCCTTGAGCACGTCGGCCACCTGGGCGTCGATCTCGTATCCGCCCAGGTGCTTGAAGCGGTCCGTCACCTCCGCGTAGCGCTCCAGGAGCTGCTCGTGGTCGCCGCCGTCGTCGTGGGTGGTCTCGGCCAGGCGGTCCTCGATCTGGTGCTGTTCCTGCTTCAGCTCCAGCAGCTCCTGGAAGGCGAGCACCATCTCGTCGTAGACGGTGCGGCCGTGGTGGACGACCCCGTCCTGCGGCAGGTAGCCGATGGTGGTGTCCGAGGCCATGCGGATGGATCCGGTGTCAGGCTCCTCGAGACCGGCCAGCATGCGCAGGAGCGTGGTCTTGCCCGCGCCGTTGGGCCCGGACAGGCCGATCCTGTCCCTCTTCTTGACGTGCCACGACACGTCCTCGAAGAGGACCTTCTCGCCGTAGCGCTTTGTGAGCCCCTCGACGTGAATCATTCCGTGGCGGGCGCTCCTTGCGGCAGCCCCAGGAAATCGAAGCAGGCGCGCTGGAGCATCTCGCGGTGCTGGGGGTCCAGGAAGCTCAAGCGGTACTCGTTGATGACCTTGACCTCCATGCCCTCCCATTCCCGCCAGCAGGCGGCGCAGATCCCGGACAGGACGTCCTCCCGGGCCTTGCCCGTGAACGGGACCCGGTGGGACGGCGGGGCCTCCGCTTCATGACCGCATCGCTTGCAGGTGAGGCTCATCGTCCCCCTCGAAACGGTCATTATAGCGTGCGGCTTGCGGCAACCGTCTGTCGGGCGGCGCCGTCGTAACACCTCGCCTGTGACGCGGCCGTAACCGTCATAGTCCCGCGCGCGGCCGCGCCGCGCGGTGTCAGGCTCCATCCGTCGAAGGAGGCTGACCATGAAGCGTACGGCCGCCGTCGTGCTACTGGCCGCGATGACGATGCCCTCGCCTGCGGGCGCCGAGACGGTGGCGCGTTCGCTGGAAGAGCTGGGCCGCCGCACGAGACCAGGCCAGAAGGTCCAGGTCCTGGAGCGTTCCGGGCGGCTGACGGAGGGGGTGATCACCGACGTGTCCGAGTCGTCGCTCACCGTGTTCGCAGGCGAGAACCGTACGGTGGCCGCCGAGGAGGTACTGCGTGTGGACCGGGAAGGCGACTCGGTCCGCAACGGGATCCTGATCGGCGCGGGCCTGGGTGCCGCTTTTGGTGGGTTGAGCGTGCTGCTCTACACGGAGGAGGACGAGGTCACCTACGACTGCCCGCAATGCAACTCCCCCGAGATCATCCCGGTCTTCGCGATCATGGGAGCGGGGTGGGGCTGGCTCATCGATCACCTGAGGAAGGGCCGGACGCCCCTCTACGAAGCGCCGCTGTCGCGGACGTCGCGCCCGACCGTCAGCGTGACGCCGGTCGTCGGCAAGGGGCGCCGCGGTCTGACCGTGGCCGTGGGTTTCTAGGCGGCCAAGCCGTGATTTGTCGCGGACCCCATTCGCGGACGATAATGGGGGGCTATGGAAGTCACGACCTCGAGCCGCAGCTTCGACGAGATGAGCCTTTCCGCCGAGACCCTGTCCAGCCTGGACTCCATGGGCTACCGCGCGCCCACCGAGGTGCAGGTGGAGACCGTGCCCCGGGCCATGGCGGGCAAGGACCTCGTCGTGCAGTCCCGGACGGGCACGGGCAAGACCGCCGCCTTCGGGATCCCGATCACGGAGAGGGTGGACACGGCCGCGCCGGGGATCCAGGCCGTAGCCCTCACCCCGACCCGTGAGCTGGCGATCCAGGTTGCCCAGGAGCTGGCGGAGATCGGCCGCGCCAAGGGGATCAAGGTCGAGACGATCTACGGGGGCGATTCAATGGACCGCCAGCTCGAGGGGATCCGGGCCGGGGCGCACGTGATCGTGGGAACGCCGGGCCGCGTGCTCGACCACCTGCGCCGCAAGACGCTCCGCTTCGACGGCGTGAAGACGCTGGTCCTGGACGAGGCCGACCGCATGCTCGACATGGGCTTCGCGGTGGAGATGGGTCAGATCATGGAGTACATGCCCGCGCAGCGTCAGACGCTGCTCTTCTCCGCCACCGTGCCCCTGGGCATCCGCGGCCTCATCTACCACTATCTCTCGGACCCGGAGTGGGTGCTGCTCTCCGAGGACCAGATCTACGTCAAGGAGGTCGAGCACCTCTACGTCCTGACGCCGAAGCTGCACAAGGAGGCGACGCTCTACAAGCTGCTGGAGTACGAGAACCCCGCGTCGTCCATGATCTTCTGCAACACCAAGGAGGAGACGCGGCTGGTCTACACGTTCCTCGGCGGCAAGGGGCTCCCCGTGGCCATGTTGTCGTCCGATCTCCCGCAGAAGAAGCGGGAGAGGGTGATGGCGCGGTTCAAGTCCAGGGAGATCCGCCACCTCGCGACCACGGACGTCGCATCGCGCGGCATCGACATCGAGGACCTGTCCCACGTCTTCATCTTCTCGTCTCCCGAGTCACCGGAGCAGTACATCCATCGGGCGGGCCGCACGGGCCGGGTGGGGAAGAGCGGCCGCGCGATCAGCCTGGTCTCCGCTCACGACCTGATGAACTTCAACCGGCTGGTCAAGCGGTACCACGTCGAGGTGGGCGAGCTGGCCGTGCCCTCCGACGCCGAGGTGCAGGCCCGGCAGGTGGAGCGCATCGTCACCCGCCTGGCCGCCGAGGGCCAGACCCTGCCCCTCGAGGACTACGCGGAGTTCGCGCCCATCGCCGGCCGCATCGCGGACCACGAGCACCGCGACCGGATCGTGGCGCTGCTGCTGAGGCGGTTCCTGCAGGCCCCGCCCGCCGAGGAGCCGGACGACGAGCTGGTCCCCCCGCCGCGGCCGTTCCGTGACGGCGGTGGCCGTGACGGTGGCGGCGGCCATGAGGGCGGCCGGTCCCGCCGCGGCCGGCCGCGCTGGCGGCGGTAGCGCCCTTGGGACCGACCCGGCGCGCCCTCCTGTATGGGGCCGGCGTCGTCGGGGCCATCGACTTCCTCTACGCCACCATCTACGTCGTCCTCCGGGGCCGCCCGTGGTATCGACCGTGGCAGGGCGTCGCCTCCGCGGTGCTGGGCGCCGATTCCTTCAACGGCGGCACTCCCACCGCGATCCTGGGCATCGTCCTCCATTTCACGGTGGCCGCATGTCGTGGCGGTCTACTTCATCGCCAGCGGCTGGGTCCCCGCCCTGAGGCGGAAGACACTGCTCTGGGGCGTCCCGTTCGGTGTCATCGCGTTCTTCGTGATGAACCTCGTCGTCATTCCGCTGACCCGCATCGGGCCCCAACCCCTCGTCTGGTCGGGCTTCGCCGTCGGGGGGTTGCTGCTTCACGCCCTGCTCCTCGGTCCGGCGGCCGCCTACTTCGCGGGAAGAGCGGCCTGACGGACGACGCCGGGCGTTCCCGATGACGGGCGAGGGTCAGGCCAGCTTGCCCTTGGCGATCGCCGCCTGCACCGTGTGCAGGGTCTTCTCCATGAGGGCGCGCAGGCTCTCTTCCTGCTCGAGCTTCGGCAGGTTCTGCGCCAGGACCTCGGCGTAGGGGACCCGTTTGCGCCAGAGCACCGTCCCGCCGTCGTAGACGCGGACCTCGAAGCACGCGTGCTCCAGGCCGAGGTCCTCGGCCTGGAGGTGGAACGCGCGGCCGTCGTGCTCGTAGACGCGGTTGACGCCGACGATCATCGGAGGGCGCGGGCGCCGCTCACGGCCGCGCCTCATTGACGCGGGAGGCCTCGACGCGCTTCAGCCAACGCTCGAAGAACCAGTTGCCCAGGCGGTACCCCTCCCCGTCGCCCGCCAGGTAGCCCATCTTGCGCAGGCCGAACAGCAGCGGCTCCACGGTCTCCTCCGCCCGGCCCACGGCCTGGGCGAGCCCGGCGCGGTCCCGCCCGCCGGAGCGCGCCACCTCCTCGAGGACCG
>DAINRN010000047.1:0-3757 GCA_036741815.1 Acidobacteriota bacterium | reverse complement strand
AGGAAGTCGTCGTACCACTCCTGCTCCTCGGTATCCCGCACCACCTCCTCGAGCATCTCCCGCTCGGGCGCCTCCAGCGTCTGGAAGTCCACGGAGAAGAAGTTCGAGACCATCTCGTCGGCGGCCACCTGGTCCAGGGTGGCGGTCAGGTCGCGGCTCTCGAAGAGGCGCGACGCGATGAGCTGGATGAGGAACGGGTGGTTGGCGGTGCGCTCCATGATGAGCGCCGTCTCCTCGGGAGCGAACCGGCCTCGCGCGAGCAGGGCGCGCGCCTCGTCGTCGGCCAGCGGGGTCAGGTACACCGGCGGGATGAACCCCTGCATGAAGGGCGAGGTCTCGAAGTCGGTCCGCTCGTCCACCCGCGCCAAGCGCTTGGTGGAGGTCAGCACCGTGCGCACCTCGGGCCCCTTCTGGAACACCTTGCGCAGGCGGGGCAACACCGAGGCGTCGGCCCGGGCCACGGTCAGGAACTCCTCGGCCTCGTCCACCAGCAGCAGCAGCCGCCAGCCGCTGCGGACGGTGCGGCGTACGAGGGTGGTGAGCATGTCGCCGACGGAGAGGCCTTCCAGGTCCTCGGCGGTGATGTCGGTGGCGCGGCGGAAGGCCTCGCTGTCCTCCACGCTGCCCAGCAGGCCGTCGGCCAGCCCGCGGGCGTCGCCGCTCCCCTGCAGGTCCCAGTACAGCGCCACGAAAGGCGTCTGCGTGTTCTGCTGGACGCGGTACTCGAGCTCCTTCAGCAGGCTGGTCTTGCCCAGCCGGCGCGCGCCCAGGGCCCACAGCGAGTCGCGCTCTCCCTCCAGGACCTCGCGCAGGATGTCGGAGCGGCCGAAGAAGTTCTCGGCCCGCACCCAGCTCCCGGCGATGAAGGGGTTACGCATTGTCGGCTAGTCTGCCACAGAAGTTATTCTTCGACCCCCAGCCTATCCCTCCCCGCGTTGGGGGAGGGAACTGCAGTGGCCCGCCAGGCTCCGCGCTTCGTTAGACCGCCGCCCGGCGGTCGTACGTGCCGCGCCGGCGCTCGGCGTCGCCCGCGTCGAACTGCACCACCTCCCGCACCGCCTCCACGTCCGCCCCCGTGATGGTGGTGCGCCCTTCCTCCAGGATGCGGTTCACGGCGTTGATGCAGAACTTCTGGATGACGTAGGGCTTGAGCTCGCTGCCGGCCAGGATCCCCTCCACCGCCTCGGGCTCGAAGCGGAAGACGCCCTCCACCGGCTCGCGGATCAGGGCCTCGGCCTCCTCGCGCGAGAAGGCCGCGAGCTCGATCTCGTCGAAGAAGTTGTACCAGGGGCTGCCCTCGCTGTTCCAGATGCGCTTGATGCCCACGCCGCTCATGATGGCTACCAGGTGCTCCGAGAAGGTCTTCATGAAGATGCTGCGCAGTCGCTGGTTGATGCGCTCGGAGTACTCGTTGAGCACGTCCACCTCGTCGATGAGGAGGGCCAGCCGCACCTTCCTGGAGGTCCGCGTCTTCAGCTCGTCGATGACGCGCTGAAGGTCGTGGCTGAAATCCCGCCCGTCGTAGCTCGCGGCCTCCGTGCGGAAGCGCAGGGCGGCCTGCGTGGCCGGCGACAGGCGCAGCTCCTCCACCACGTCCGCCATCACCGCGTGGAAGAAGGTCTCCTCGGGCACGCCCTGCAGGTCGGTCATGACCGGGAAGAAGCGGTACTCGGTGCCCTCGTCCGTCTCCAGGACCTTCTTCAGGTGGTAGAGGAAGGTCGTCTTCCCGATCCTGCGCTCGCCCGTGATCATGAGGCTGTTGTGGTGCAGCACGTTCAGCAGCCGGGCCAGGAGCTTCTGCCGGCCGAAGAACATTTCGTCGTCCATGACGGGCGCGCCCGCGATGTAGGGGTTGAAGCGCCGGCGGATGGCGCGCGCGCGGCGCAGCCGCTGGGCGGCGAAGCCGAGGCCCACCAGGCCGAGGGCGGCGGCCGCCGCCGAAGGCAGGAAGGCGGGGCTCTGGTACCACCTCTCCCGCTGCGTGATCTGGAACGGCTCCACGACCGAGATGCCCTTGGTGTCCACTGCGGTGACCGTGACCTGGTTCGCCCCGCGCCCCAGCGGCAGCTCCCGCTCGAAGCGGACGTTGCGCGACGACTCCGGCGAGTCCAGGACGGAGGGCGGGGCGATGTCGGCCACCACCCGCCCGCCCACGCGGAACTCGATGCGGACGATCCCGCGGTCGTCCGTTGCCACTCCCACCACCGCCGCGGTGGGCCCGTCGCTCTCGGTGATGCGGTCGCGCGGCTCGAGGAAGGTCAGGACGGGGGACTGGTTGGGCGAGATCCTCTCCAGCAGCGCCTCGCCCATCATCCGCTCCGCCAGGGCCAGCCGCTCCTGCGCGCGCACGTTGGTCTTGTCCAGCTCCAGCACCGCGTCCAGCTTCACCCAGGCCTCGGGGAACTTCCGCTCGCCGAGCAGCCGCTCGCCCTCCGCCAGGAGGCCCTCGATCTTCTGGCGCAGGTCCTTCTGCTGGCGCAGGCTCTCCAGGGTCTTGCGGATCTTCTCCAGGAGCTCGCGGGCCTGGACGTTGGACGGGTCGGCGGCGGAGTCGGTCAGCGGCCGTACCGCGTCCTCGTACCTCCCGGCCTCGAAGAGGGCCTTGCCCTCCTGGAAGGCGGCCTCGCGGCTGGCCCGCGTCGTGGAGACCAGGATGCGCTCCTCGGCCTCCTTCTTGGCCTGGAGCGCGCGCGCGTTGTGGGGGTCCAGGTCCAGCACCTGGTCGAACCGGACGATGGCTTCCGTCGGGTTGTTCTCCCCGAGCAGGCGCGTACCCTCGGAGAGCGCCTGCTCCAGCCGCCGCGCCCGATCCTCCGTCTCGCGCACGGCACGCTCGTCGACCCGCACCTTGTCGCGCAGCTCGATGATCTGCTGCTGGGTCTGGGGGTCCAGGGCCTCGGCGGCCGTCTGGGCCTGGGCCAGCCGGCTCAAGGCCTCGTCGAACTTGCGCGCCTTGTGCAGCTCGCCCGCCTCCTTGAGCAGGCGCTCCACCTCCGCCCTCACCGCCCGCGCGCGTTCGGCGTTCTCCGCCTGGACGCGGGCGGACTCGGCCTCTGCGCGCAGCCGCCGCAGCTCCCGGTACAGCGCATCGCTCCGGCGGACGGCCCCCTGTTTCTCCTCGATGTTGAACATGCGGATCGCGCTGTTGAAGTCTCCCGTCCGCAGGTAGCAGAGGCCCAGCCAGTAGTACGGCACGTAGTCCACGAAGCGCAGGCCGTACATCTGCTCGTTGAGGGCGGAGGCCGGGCGCAGGCGCACCGCGGCCTCCAGGCTCTTGATGGCCTCCGCGTACTGCTTGGCGGGGATGCTGCCGTCCCGCGCCTCGAGGTAGTGGTCGTACCACTCCTTGACGGCCCAGGCCGGCGCGGCGGACAGCGCGAGGACGCAGACGAGGAAGGCGAGGCCGCGGGTTCGCATCACGTACTCAGCTTAGCCCGATGGTGTGCGCCCGGCCGGGCCGGCCCGGCCGGGCTCTACGCTCCTACTTCTCGTACATCGCCGCGATCAGGGCTCCGCGGGCCGTGGCCGTCTGCGGGTCGGAGGCCATGCGCACCCCCGAGATGTCGATGGGCAGGCTGCGGGCCTTCAAGGTGCGCTCGAAGAGGTCCTTGAAGCCCTTCGGCTTGGCGGTGCCGCCCGAGAGCACGATGGGCAGCGGGCGATCGGTCTTGGGCAGCTTCTCCGCCGTGGACAGCGCCCGCCGCAGCGCGTCCACCAGGGTCTCCACCAGGTCCTCGTAGTAGATGTGCAGCGCCTT
>DAINRN010000046.1:0-12090 GCA_036741815.1 Acidobacteriota bacterium | reverse complement strand
AGGGCCTCGTCCAGGCGCTCGCGGTCCTCGGCGTGGACGAGGTCGAGCCAGGGCTGCCGGGCGGCCGTGTCCTCGAGCGTGGCCCCGGTGAGCGAGGCCATCTGGGCGGGGTTCAACAACCGGCTTCCCCCTTGCGGGTCGAGGACGGCCGCGGCGATGGGGAGGTTGTGCAGCAGCGCCGTGTAGCTCTCCAGCGCGGCGTCCCGCTCGTCGCGGACCTGTCCCAGGTCCTCGACGCAGCGGAGGATCGAACGGGCCGTCAGGAAGGCCAGGCCCGCCACCAGGAGGCCCAGCGCCTGGCGGGTGAGGTCGCTGGGGCCTCCCGACAGCGCGTACCTCAGGCGATAGGCCAGGAGGGCGGCCAGGCTGATGACCGCGAACCAGGCCAGCCCCCGGCGGGTTCTCTGGAGGATGCGGATGGTCAGGAAAATGGCGGCCGCGATGAGGGAGAGCGACAGCGCGACGAGAGTCGTAGCCATCACGGGCGCCACTCCCGCGGGGCGGAGGCCGAACCCCCGTCCAGCTGAGTCAAAAGTTAAGGGTACTTATTATACGCTTTGTGTCAAATCAAAGGCGGTCGATGAGGTCGTCGTGACGCTCCGCGGCCAGCGACGTCAGCAGGGCCCTCAGGCTGTGGAGCGACTCCTCGGTCAGGGTCTGGAAGTCATGGCGGATGGCGTCGATCTGCTGCCACTCCCGATCGGCTTCCGGCTCGTTGCGCACGATGCGCTGGGTGGAGTGGAGGAGGAAGCCGGTGGCCAGGGCGAAGCTGCGGCCGAGGATGTAGACGCGCAGCCGGAAGCGCTCGGACATCGACACCAGGAAGCGATGGAGGAACTGGTTCAGGTAGGCTAGGCTCGCGATCTGGGCCAGGCGGAAGTCGCGCGGGCGCAGCGGTTGCACCGGGACCATGGCCGACACCATGCGCGAGAAGGTGGCCATGGCCGCGAGCAGCCGCAGCATGTCGGGGGAGAACTGCTCGATCACGCGGTAGCCGGCGTCGAGCAGCTTCTGGGCCTCCTGGACGGAGCCCAGCTCCCGCACCGTGAAGGCCTCCTCGTAGGTGAGGTCCGCGAGCGCCATCTCAGACTGCACCCGGTCCTCGATGCTCTTGTAGAGCTTCTCTCCCTTCGGGGTGAGGAGCAGCTCCCAGTCCCGGCGCACGGCGCGCTCGTTGCGCCGGCCGAACAGGAAGAGGACCGCGAGACAGCTGGCGGCCGAGACCGCGATCATCCACCACATGGGGGCCTGCAGATGGTACGCCTTTCGGGGTCTCCGTGGCGAATGCAGCCGTCAAGCGGAAGGCGGCGGGGAGTCGGCTCCCCGGCGGACGCCCTTGGACGGACCGCTGCGCCACGCCGCGTAGACCCAGTAGGCGAGCAGGACCTGATAGGCCACGTTCTTGAGATAGCCGGCCAGGACTCGGGCCTCCGCGCCGTACGACCGGCGCAGGTTGATGGCCACCGTGAAGATCAGCAGGTAGGGCACGAACCCGAGCAGCAGGGCCTTGTGGAGCGCGTTCACGGGGAGCCGGTACCACAGGATCAGGGTGGAGATCGCGATGAACAGCCAGACCGTCCCCGCGAGGACATAGGGTTGGAGGTTCAACGCCAGGTCCTCGGCGGTGCCGGCCGCGAGCCGCGGCCTGGGCCCGACGCTGAACCAGGTGAGGACGAGGACGGCCAGCACGAGCCCGGTGACGGTCTTGCGCGCCCCGGGGAAGGACCGGAAGGTCCGTACCGTCAGCTCCAGGGCGATGGCGAACTTCAGGAGGTTGTGGACCGACTCCTTGAGGACCCAGAAGTCCCAGGAGCGGAAGCGCTCGGGTGAGAGCAGCACGAGGCCGTCCGAGAGGAGGACCGCCGCGAGGTAGAGCGTGAACGAGACGCATAGCCGGTGGCGCCTCCTGACGAACAGCCCCGTGAGACACGCCGCGAGCAGCAGCAGCCCCACGAAGACGACGATCCTCTCGGCGGGCGCCATGGTCTTCGTTGCGCGCGAAGACTATCAGCCCGCCGGACCGACGGAAAGGCAAGCGGCGCGTCCCGGCGCCGCCGTCCGTCCCGACTGCTATCGGCCGCCGGCGAACGTCGGGAAGGGGTCGCTGCCGTCCATGACCTGGGCTTCGCCCCAGGCGGAAGGAGAGCCCACGGACGCGCCGCGATCTACCTGGAAGTCCCGAAGCCAGAATCCCAAAGCCAGCCCCAAGATCACGATCAAGCGCGCCATGTGTTCTCCTTTCGTGTGAGCGGGGTCACTTTGGTATACACTTTATGTGCTTGTCAAGCACTTTTTTCGTATACTATGGTCCAGACGATGCGTGTGCTCATTGACCAGGGACCCGGCAGGCGGATACCATGGGCGCACTGGAGGTGGGCCCGTGAAGCGTCACGTAGACCTGATCGACAGGTTCGCGGACCTCGTCGTCAGCGCCGATGATCCCCGGATCCTGGCCGAGCGCACGCTGGAGGTCCTGATGTCGCTCAATCGGGGTCGGAGCGGCGCCGTCTTCGCGCGCGAGGGCGACACCGTCACCCTGTTCGCCTCGCGCGGAATCGACCAGGAGGTACTCGACGCGGTCAAGACGATCTGGGGCCGGCACCGTGACGCCCTCCAGAGCGGCGAGACCTTCTCAATTGGCAACCGGGACGAGGACCGCCGGCTGCCGCGGCGGGATCCGGGTGGGCCCGCCAGCCTCGTCGTCATGCCCGTGTTCAGCGCGGGCAAGCTGGTGGCCCTGCTCTACGTGGACAGCTTCGACCCGCACTTCTGCGACCCCAACGACATGGAGCGCATGTCGCGCTTCACCCGCATCGTGGCCAAGGCCGTCACCGGGATCGACCCCCACCGCGAGGAGGCGCGCTCAAGCACGGAACGCTGGGAGACCTACCTCGAGCGGACCCCCGTGGAGGACCTCGAGCGCGAGAAGCTGCTGCTGCTGCTGAACCGCAACGAGTGGAACATCGCCCGGGTGGCGCGCCTCATGGGCGTGACGCGCCGGACCATCTACCTGCGGCTGCAGCGCTACAAGATCCCGCGGGAGCGGGTGCCCAAGGGCCGCCTGCGTATGGTCTCGCAGCGCGCCTAACGGCCGCTCTCAACGCCTCCCGACCGCGCCCACGGCGGCGGTATCCGGGGAACGCCGGTCCGTCCCGCCCTCCAGCAGCTCGTCCTTCGCGTTGAAGAGGATGGCCTGCACCCCCGTCGGCGAATCGGGGGGCCAGGCGTCGCTCAGCGTATGGCCACGTGCCACGAGGAGCGCCCGCGTATCCGGCGAGAGGCCCCACTTCTCGTGGAGGATCCGGTCCGGAAGCCACTGGTGGTGAAAACGCGGAGCGTCGATGGCCTCCTGGATGTTCATCCCGAAATCCACGACGTTCAGTATCGTCTGGAGCACGGCGCTGGGGATCTTGCGCCCACCTGGGCTGCCCAGGACCAGGAACAGCGTCCCCTCGCGCGTCAGGATCGCGGGCGTCATGTTGGAAACCATCCGCTTCCCAGGGCCGGCCAGGTTAGGCTCGGTGCCGATGAGCCCATCCTTGTCGGTGAGGCCGGGCCCGGCGTTGAAGTCGCCCATCTCGTTGTTCAGGAGGAAACCCGCGCCGGGCACCACGATCCTGGAGCCGTAGTTGTCCTCCAGGGTGTAGGTGAGCGCGACGGCATTCCTGTCCCGGTCCACGACCGAGACGTGGGTGGTCTGCTCGCCTTCCGCCGGCCATTCGAAGACGTCGGGCGCCGACACCGAGGCACGGTCGTCGCGTATCGTGCGGCGCAGCGTGGCGGCGTACGCCTTCGAGACGAGGCGGTCGATGGGGATGCGGGGGTTCGTTTCGGGGTCGCCGATGTACTGCGCGCGGTCGGCGAACGCGCGGCGCATGGCCTCCGCCGTGCGGTGCACCGTGAGCGCGGAGCCGAAGCCGCCCGCCGCCAGGTCGTAGCCTTCGAGCACGTTCAGCATCTCGAGCAGGGCCGTCCCCCCGGCGCTGACGGGGGGCATGGTCAGGACGGCCAGGCCGCGGTACGTGCCCCGGAGGGGAACGCGCCGCCGCGCCTCGTACGCCCGCAGGTCTTCCCGTGTGATGAGCCCGCCGTGGGCCGCCATCTCCTTCGCGATCAGCTCCGCCGTCTCCCCTTCGTAGAACCCAGCCGGCCCGAGGGCCGCGATCCGCTGGAGGGTACGGGCCAGGTCGGGCTGCTTCAGGACGTCCCCCATCTCGTAGGGCGTCCCGCCTCGGGAGAACTGCGCGAGCGTCGCCGGGTGCTTCTTCATCTTCGGGAGGGCGTCCTTGAGCGAGCGGGACAGGCCGTCGGTCACAACGAAGCCGTCGCGCGCGAGGACGATGGCCGGCTCGATGAGACGTCTCCAGGGCAGCCGGCCGTGCTCCTTCCACGCCAGGTGGAGCCCGGCCACCGTGCCGGGCACGCCCACGGACAGATAGCTCTCATGGTGCAGGTCCTTGTCGTACCGGCCGTCCTTGAGGAACATCGTGGGTGTGGCCGCGGCCGGGGCCGTCTCACGGAAGTCGTAGGCGGCCGGCTCGCCGGCGGCGGTGCGGTACAGGAGGAACCCGCCGCCGCCGATGTTGCCCGCCATGGGATAGGTGACGCCCAGGGCGAACGCGGTGGCGACCGCGGCGTCCACGGCGCCGCCCCCGTCCCGCAGGACGTCGGCGCCGATCTGCGCGGCCCGCGCCTCCTGGGCCACGACCATGCCGCTTCTGGCCCGCGCCGGCTGGCTTCCCGCCATCGCCGGTGCGGCGGCCAGGCACCCACCCACGACCAGGACCGCGCGCAGCGTCATCTCGTCCCCCCGCCCGGTGGCGAGGCTACCATCCGGCATGCGGCGATCCAATCGGGCGAGATAGACTGGCCGGGATGGGCAGGGGCGCGATGGCGACGGTCCTCCTGGCGCTGGGCGCCGTCGCGTCTCGGGCGGCGGACATCCCCAAGGTCGTCGTCGTCCTGGAAGGGCTGACCGCGCCCCTTACGGACCAGGTCGCGGAGGCCGCGCCCCCGCGTTTCGTCCTGCTCGAGGACGGACAGGTCTTCGTGGGAGGCACCAGCCGCCTGACCTCGGGCCGCCTGACGAAGCCCGAGGCCAAGGCGATCGAAGCCCGGGTGGTGGCGGTGCGCCAGCTCCCGGGCTTTGGCGCCACGGTCTCGCTCGGCGCCGGCCCGCAGCGCTACCGCCTCCGCCTGCGCAAGGGCGGGTCGCAGGACATCGTGGTCGCCGGCGATCCCGCGGCCGCGCCCGTGAACCTCGCGCCCCTGGGCTCGCTCATCGTCGACCTGCTGCGCTTCGAGCACCCCACCCTGCGCCCGTACCGGCCTGCGGCCTACGCGGTCATCGCCCGGGAAGGGACCCTGGCCGGCGGCTGCCGGCGTTGGACCTTCCCCGAGCCCCTGGCCGACAGCCTGTCCACGCCGGGGACGGTGCCGGCCTCCGCGGCGGAGAATTGGCCCACGGGCGCGGCCCCCGCCTCCGTCTGCGCCGACGGCAAGACGTACGTCGTGGCCCTGCGGCCGCTGCTGCCCTGGGAGAGACCGTAGGCAAAGGCGGGGATGCCGTGCTATAGTCTGCTCCGGAGGAGACGATGATCGTTTCGCGGAGGCGGACGGGCCGCCTGTGAGGCACGGCCCGCGGCACCCGCGGCGCCATCGACACCCCCATCGACACGGACCCAGCGGACCCCAGCAGCAGTTTCAGGGGCCGCGAGGGCCGAGGGACTCCCGACAAGCCCCGATCCCTACGACGGGCCCGACGACTGCGGTCGCGGGCGTCGCGGATCTCGCGGAGGGCGGCGGCGGGTTCCTGAGGCAGGCCGCCCAGAACTACCTACCGAACCGCGACGACGTCGTGGTCCCGGGCCAGATCGCCCGCGACTACGGCCTGCGCGACGGCACGGAGATCGAGGGGGTCGCGCGTGACGGTGGCGGTGGGCGCCGCACACTGGTCGAGGTCCACAAAGCCAGCGGCATGTCCCCGGAGCAGTACCGGGTGCTGCCGCACTTCCAGGACCTCGTGTCGGTCAATCCCCACGAGGCCTTCCGCCTGGCCGCCGAGCAGGCGGAGACCAGCCTGCGCATCATCGACCTCATCGCGCCCATCGGCCGCGGGCAGCGCGGGCTGATCGTCTCGCCGCCCAAGGCCGGCAAGACGACGCTGCTCGAGCACCTCGGCCAGGCCATCGCCAAGCACCATCCCGAGGTGCACCTCATCCTGCTGCTCATCGACGAGCGGCCGGAGGAGGTCACGCACTTCCGCCGCGCGGTGAAGGCCGAGGTCCTGGCCAGCTCCGCCGACTCGGCTTCGGATGCCCACATCCGGCTCGCGCGCCTGGCCATGGAGCGGGCCAAGCGCATGGTGGAGTCCGGCCGCCACGTGGTCATCCTCCTGGACAGCCTCACCCGCCTGGGCCGGGCCAGCAACCGCGAGATGGGCCCCGGCGGCCGCACCATGAGCGGCGGCGTGGACAACCGCGCCCTGCAGTTCCCGCGGCAGTTCTTCGGGGCCGCGCGCAACTGCGAGGGCGTCGGCAGCCTGACCATCCTCGCCACCGCCCTCGTGGAGACGGGGAGCCGCATGGACGAGGTCATCTTCCAGGAGTTCAAGGGCACCGGGAACATGGAGCTGATCCTGGACCGGGGCATCGCGGACCGGCGCATCTTCCCCGCGGTGGACGTCCTGAAGTCCGGGACCCGCCGCGAGGAGCTGCTGTGCCCGCCCGATGAGCTGAAGCAGCGCCACCTGCTGCGCCGGGCCCTGGCCGACCTCTCCAGCGTGGAGGCGGCCCAGTTCCTCATCGACAAGATCCAGAAGACGCCGTCCAACGCCGCGTTCCTGTCGACTATCGCGGCGCCCGCGCCGGTTCGGCGGTTCCGCTAGCTGACAACGCACGGACAAGGCCGGCACTGAAGACCGGCTGACAACGTGACGCAATCCTCGCTCGGGTCGCCACACGCCCGTGCCGGGCGACCCTCGCGTGTGATATATCACGCCCCCATGAAAGTTGAGCGACACGGCTGGTATTCGCACCGCCTGGGGCGGGACATGGGAATCCTCGCCTACGGCCACTACGGCCTGCCCATCGTGGTCTTCCCTACGAGCGGCGGGGACGAGCGGGAGTACGAGGGGCAGGGGATGATCGCCGCGCTCGCCCACCACATCGACGGCGGGCGGGTGAAGATGTTCTGCGTGAACTCCGTGAACAACGAGTCCTGGTACAACAAGCAGGCGCATCCCCGCCACCGCAGCTACGTCCAGGCCATGTACGACGCCTACATCGCGTTCGAGGTGGCGCCCTTCGTCCAGGACAACTGCCGCACGCCCGGGATCGCCATCACCACCACCGGCAGCTCGTTCGGCGCCTACCACGCCGCCAACACGCTGCTGAAGCACCCGGACCTCTTCCGCCGGTGCTTGGCCCTGTCCGGCGTCTACGACATCCGTCGCTTCATGAACGGGGACTACGACGACAACTTCTATTTCAACAACCCCGCCGACTACATGGCGAACCTGACGGACGCCTACCTGCTCCATCACCTGGCGCAGGCCGATATCCACCTGGCCACCGGGAACGGCCCCTACGAGGACAGCGGGCCGACGCGGCGCCTCTCGGAGGTGCTGTCGTCGCGCGGCATCCGGCATACCCTCGACGACTGGGGCAGCGAGGGCGGGCACGACTGGCCGTACTGGAAGAGGCAAATGGACCTCTACATCGGGAGACTTTTCTAGGCTCAAATAAAAAGCTTGACATGACGGGTACTTAGTGCGGAACATATCAAGTCTTTTCGAGCCAAAGGGGGGCGAATGGGCTTAGGGAAGAGGACGGTGGTACTCGTCGCCACGGTGCTGGCCACCATGGGTTGTCAGACGCTGATTGAGGAGGCCCCCAGCCTTCCGGAGCCCGTGGCCGCCCCAGCCCCCGTGCTGCCCGCGATGCCCGCGCCGCCGCCGGTGACCGCACCCGCCGTTGCGCCGTCCCCGTCGCCGACGCCGGCGCCGGTGCCCACTCCCACCCCGACCCCCGACCCGGGGAGCATCGACAGCATCCGCGTGGCCTTCTTCGGCATCGACTGCGGCAAGGGCAACCCGGTCCCCAACAACGGGTGGAAGAAGCTGCCCAAGGGCTGCCGCGGCTTCGTGACCGCCACGCCCAAGCGCGCGGACAACACCGATGTCCCGGCCAAGGAGCACGGGCCCGACATCGACTGGTTCATGCTCTACGGCAGCGAGTTCGTCGACGTCCAGGACCCGACCTTCGAGA
Organism: Acidobacteriota bacterium; assembly: GCA_036741815.1. GTDB lineage: Bacteria > Acidobacteriota > Vicinamibacteria > Fen-336 > Fen-336 > DAINRN01. The sequence continues at coordinate 3,823 of DAINRN010000046.1, read as the reverse complement.
GCGACTTCAACAAGGACGTGGTCGGGACCAAGGTCGGGGGCTTCGGCCTGTGCGCCACCGTCAAGGGCGTGACCGGCTGTCTCGCCGGACAGGTCGTTACGTCCTGGTAGCCGCCCTCTAGCGAGCCGTCACGACGCGGGCCCGCCTCAGGCGGACCCCTTTCCCTTCTCCGAGCCGTCCGTCGGCCGCGCCTTGGCGGCGGGCGCCGGCAGCACGGTCTCCGCCTTCTCCAGCCGCCGCGCGATGGCGGGGAGGTCCACCCCCATGGCGGCCTTGATCTGCTCGGTGGCGGCGATGGCCGCGCGCGCGAAGTCCCCGCCGTTGCCCGTCGCCTGCGGCAGGACGGACACCTTCTTGACGACGAGCTTGCGGCCCGCGCCCGAGACCTGCGTGAGCATGGGGATGACCTGCTGGAGCGCGAGGACGTCGCGCGCGCCCTCGCCGGCGAGGGCGAAGGCCTCGAACACGTGGCGCAGGGCCTCGGCCTCGGCCTTTCCCCGCTCCACCAGCATGGCCGCCTGGCCGCGCGCCTCCTCCTCCATGGCCCGGCGCGAGGCCTCCGCCACCTGCACCACGTCGGCGTCCAGCTTGCGCTTGACCTGGAGGGCGCGCGCCTTCTGCCTCTCTATCTCGGCCGTCACCTGGGCCACTTGCGCGGCCACCTGGCCTTCCGATTCCGCGATCATGGCCGCGCGGCGGGTCTGCGCGTCCACCACGCGCTTCTGCGTCTCCTGCTGCGCGATGGCGAGGTCCGCGTCCACCTTGGCCGTCTCGGAGGCCGACCAGTTGGCGGCCTGCTGGACCTCGGCGTCGGCCTTGGCCTTGGCCTCGGCGATGGCCGCGCCCATGCGCACCTTCGCCCCCTGGATGCGGCCGATGGAGTTCAGGTAGCCGACGTCGTCCGTGATGTTCTGGATCTTCAGGGTGTCCAGGATGAGCCCGATGCGGTTGAGGTCGTGCTCCGCCTCCTCCAGCAGGCTCTGGGCGAAGCGGGTCTTGTCCTGGTTCACCTCTTCCGGGGTGAGCTGGGCCAGCACCCCGCGCAAGTTGCCTTCGAGGGTCTCCTTGGCGATCCCCGTGATCTCCTGGCGCGAGCGGCCCAGGAAGCGCTCGATGGCGTTGTTGAGGAGCGGCTCCTCGCCGGGGAGCTTGATGTTGGCCACGCCGTGCACGTTCAGGGGGATGCCGCCCTTGGAGTAGGCGCCCTTCACCTCGATGTCGATGGCGATGTTGGTGAGGTCCACGCTGTCGATCAGCTCGACGAAGGGCACGCGCAGCGCGCGGCCGCCGCGCACCACGCGGTAGCCCACCTCGCGCTCGCCCACGGTGCGGGTCCGGCCGGAGAAGATCAGGGCCTCGTTGGGCGCGCTCACGTAGAGCAGGCGCTTCAGGATCACGGACAGCGCCCCCAGGACGATGAGCGCCGTCACGCCCAGGACGGCCAGGATGGCCATCATCGCGCGTCCTCCCTTCCCCCGACGAGCGAGCGTATGTCCACGCCCACGGCCCGGGCGGTCTCCGCCATGACGCGCGCCACCGCGGCGGGGAAGTTCGCCACGAAGGCGGCGTAGGCCTGGCCGTCGCCGCCGTCCACGATGGTGAGCTCGTCCACCTGGGTCTGGGCCACGCGGGCCACCGCCGCCTCCACGAAGGAGCGCAGCTGCTGGAGCAGGTAGACCTCGCGGCCGCTCTTGCCCGCGGCCTTCCATTCCGCGGCCACGGACCGGAGGGCCAGGGCCGCGGCCTTGCCGTTCTCCACCAGGGGCGCGGCCTCGCCCCGGGCCCGGGCCTCCTGCGCCAGGCGCGCCGCCTCCGCGGGCAGGACCACGTCGCACTCCAGGCGCAGCTTCTCCAGCTCCGAGCGCAGGCGCTGCAGCTCCTGCTCCGCGCTGGAGCGTGCGGTCTCGGCCGCGATGGCCGCCTCGTTCTCGATGGACTTGGCCTGGGACTCCATCTTGGCCATCTCGCCGCGCAGCATGTTGCGCTTCTGCAGGACCGTGGCCTCGGACTTCTTCTGCGCCGACTCCGCCCGCTGGCGGGCCCCGGCCTGCTCCTCGGCGATCTTCTGGTTGGCCTCGTTCTCGGCGTTCTGGGCGTCGCGGATCATCATGGCGATGCGGGCCCGCCCCAGGTTCTGCAGGTACTGCTGCTCGTCGGCCACATGCTGGACCTTCAGAACGTCGAGCTCGAGGCCCAGCTTGTCGAAGTCGTCCTGGGCGTTGGCCTTGAGGCTCTCCGCGAACTTCAGGCGGTCCTCGTTCACCTCCTCGGGGGTGAGCTGGGCCAGGACCTCGCGCAGCACGCCTTCGAGGGTCTGCCGGGCCACGTCCGCGATCTGCTCCGGCGTCATGCCCAGGAACCGCTCCACGGCGTTGCGGATGTGGGTGGGGTCGCTCGAGAGCTTGACGTTGGCGATGGCGTGGACGGACAACGGGATGCCGCCCTTCGAGTACGCGTTGCTGACGGCGACCTCGACCATGAGGAGGCGCATGTCCATGCGCGAGATGGTCTCGAGCAGAGGCGTGCGCAGGGCCCAGCCGCGGCGCACGACCTTGTAGCCCACCTCCGCGCCGTCGGCCAGCGTGTGCTTCCGCCCCGCGAAGAGCAGCACCTCGTTCGGACGGCAGATGTAGAGGAACTGCCGGACGATGGCGATGAAGATGCTCAGGGCGATGACGCTGCCCACGGCCACGAACAGCGCGAAGACGGCGGTGGCCAGCGAAACGCCCCCGATCTCGATCATGGTCGAAGCGCCTCCGGCGCGGTGACGACATGGGCGACGTCGTCGTGGATGTCGACGATCAGGACCTCGCGGCCCGCGTCGATCTGCGGCTCGTCGGTGGTGGCCAGCATGTCCACGAGCTGGCCCTTGATGCGGGCCCGGATCTTGCCCCGTTGGGCGCGCGCGCAAGGGACCAGCACGCGGGCCCGCTGGCCCTTGGCCTCGTGGAACCCGGCCTCGCCCGAGGCCCCCCTTTGCCCCAGGGTGAGGAACGCGGCCCCGGCCACCAGGCCGGCCACCGCCCCGCTCGCCGCCGCCAGCCCCAGGGTGGCCGAGGGGGAGGTGACGCGGAAGACGTGCAGGGCGAGGCCCACCAGCCCGAACGCGAAGACCGCGAAGGTGAGCGAGCGCGTGGACAGGATCCCGGGCCCGGCCGGCGCGTGGTGCGCGTCGAGCGCGCCGTCCGCGTGGCCGATGTCGTGGTCCCCTCCGGCGAGCACCTGGAGGAGGACGATCCCGCCCCCCAGGATGAGGGCGATCGCATAAACGAGCCACATCGGGGTTCCTTGGTGGAAAAGGCGGCCAGTATACACCGCGCCGAAAAAGACGCCCGGGGCCGAAACGGAGGCCGCCCGCGCCCGTCCAACCCCCGGGTAGGCGAACCTCCGTGTCCCCGGACACGGGCCAGCCGTTTTCGTAGGGTTTCCCGATCAGTGAAACGTCGCGCCAATGGAGCGGTGAACGTGTCGCAGTTGGAGGAGCTACGAGTGATCTACGAGGAATTCAAGGCGGAGGTGTGGAAGGCGAGCCAGCACGGCGGCGGCCCATCCGTGGGGCTGCTACCTATCCCCCGCCTGCGCCGCTCGCTGGGCGCGCGGCTCTCCCGCCAGGAGTTCGACGACCTGGTGATGCGCCTTCACGGGGAGGGCCTCATCCACCTCATGAGCCACGTGGAGCCCGAGAGCCTCCCCGACCACGAGATCGCCGAATGCCTCTGCGACGAGATCAAAATAATCGGCCATCGACAATGCCGAGTCATCGACGACGTTGTAAACACGCCCTGGCTTGCCCCGTCGCATGGCAGCAATGGCGGCGCGAGCC